>NZ_FOIU01000002.1:900000-1033037 GCF_900111495.1 Chryseobacterium wanjuense
TTTCGGGACGCATAGATTTTTAGCCACCATTTTAGGACATGGTTTTTACAATTTCTTTACGGCAACATTAGAGATTTTAGCTCTTTTGGTGGTGATCGGTGTTGTTACTTTTTTCATCCGTAGAAATTTTTACGGGGTGAAAAGATTAACGATGAAAGAACTTTTCGGATGGCCAAAACAGGATGCCAACTGGATTCTTATCATCGAGTTTGCCTTAATGATGGCTTTCCTTACCATGAATTCCTCAGATTTTATTCTTCAGCAGAGAGGAGTTCTTCCGGAGCACGGAAGCTTCCCGATCAGTGAGATGACTTTTGTGCCATTTCTTGAAGTTTTCAGTTTTGATAACGGATTTTTGTTCCTGGTAGAAAGAGGAGCTTGGTGGTTCCATTTTGTGGGGATTTTGTTCTTCATGAATTACCTTTATTATTCAAAACATTTGCATATCATTCTGGCTTTTCCAAGTACTTGGTATGCGAATCTGGAGAAAAAAGGAAAATTCAATAATTTGGAATCTGTTACCAAAGAAATTAAATTAATGATGGATCCAAACGCAGATCCCTATGCTGCTCCGGCAGAAGGGAATGAAGCAGAGGCTCCTTCAAAATTTGGCGCGGAAGATGTTTTTGATTTAAATCAAGTTCAATTATTGAATGCCTATTCTTGCACGGAATGCGGTCGTTGTACGGCTGTTTGTCCTGCTAATATTACAGGTAAAAAATTATCCCCGAGATTAATTTTAATGAAAACCAGAGACCGTCTGGAAGAAGTAGGAAGAAACATCGACAAAAACGGAAAGTTTGAAGACGACGGGAAAAAATTATTGAACGATTATATCACCAAAGAAGAGCTTTGGGCTTGTACAACGTGTAATGCATGTACAGAAGCTTGTCCGGTATTGCTGGATCCGCTTTCTATCATCTTTGAAATGAGAAGATTTCTTGTAATGGAACAGTCTGCTGCACCACAGGAATTGAACCTGATGATGACCAACGTGGAAAACAATGCCGCACCTTGGCAGTACAACCAGGCAGATCGTTTGAACTGGGCAAATGATTAATTAATGTAACAATGTAAAAAATGTAACGATGTAACAATCATTCCATTGATAAACTGTTACATTGTATATTGATAAATTTGAATTAAAATGGATTTCAATATAAAAACAATGGCAGAATATGCTGCCGAAGGAAAATCACCTGAAGTTTTATTTTGGGTGGGCTGTGCCGGAAGTTTTGATGACCGTGCCAAGAAAATTACGAAAGCATTTTGCAAAATATTAAATAAAATAGGGGTTGAATTTGCTGTTTTAGGACAGGAAGAAAGCTGCACGGGTGATCCTGCAAAGCGCGCCGGAAACGAGTTTGTGTTCCAGATGATGGCTTTGACGAATATCGAAGTGCTGAATGCTTATGAAGTAAAGAAAATCGTTACGGCTTGTCCGCACTGTTTCAATACCCTTAAAAATGAATATCCAAGTCTGGGTGGGAACTATGACGTTGTTCACCATACACAATTCCTGAAAACCTTAATGGAAGAAGGCCGATTGAAGGTTGAAGGAGGTGCTTTCAAAGGGAAAAAGATCACTTTCCATGATCCTTGTTACCTTGGAAGAGCAAACGATGAATACGAAGCTCCGAGAGTTTTATTGGAAAAACTGGACGCTGAACTTGTGGAAATGAAACGCTGCAAAACCAATGGACTTTGCTGCGGTGCAGGTGGAGCGCAAATGTTCAAAGAACCTGAAAAGGGGAATAAAGACATCAACATCGAAAGAACGGAGGAAGCTTTGTCTTTTGAACCTAAAGTGATTGCAACAGGGTGCCCTTTCTGTAACACGATGATGACTGACGGAGTGAAGCATTTCAACAAAAATACAGAGGTTGCAGTAAAAGATATTGTAGAACTTCTTGCGGAGGCAGAAGATCTGTAAAATTTTAATTTAAAAATTGAGAGCGTATAATTTTATAAACCTCTTAATATTTTTCTTTTTTATTTCTAAATAAGATTATTATGAAAATTGAAGAATCAAACATAGTAGAAACAAACGATTATAGAGTGATCATATATCCCGCATCAAGACCTTTGGAAACCAAAGAAGCGAAAGTGATCACCGAAAAATTATTCGATTTTCTGGCGACTTGGGCAGCACACGGGAAACCGCTTTCATCATCTTTTAAAATTGAGAAAAATCAGTTTATTATCATTTGTGTGGATGAGGAGAAAGAAATGGCTTCCGGATGCAGTATTGATGCATTGGGAAAGGTGATGAGAGAGATCGACGAAGAATATCAGCTGGGACTTTTCGATAGAATGAAAGCAAGTTTTGTGGAAAATGGAGAAGTAAAAACATTGAAGCTTTTGGATTTTAAGTCAAAAGTGAGAAATGGAGAAATTTCTAAAGATATCCAGGTTTTTGATTTTTCAAAAAACACGTATTTGGATTTCCTGAGTCATTTTCTTTTGCCATTTGAGAAGAGCTGGGCTGCTTCTATTATATAAATTTAAATGGAATCAAATAAATAAAAAGTGGAACTATTCCACTTTTTTTGCATTAAGTATATTTGTAAAAATCTTTGAAGAAGTAAAATTTGATTAATTTCTTTCTGATAAAACATGCCGAAAATTCTTTTTTTAACTACTGCCCACCGATACGACGATGATAGAATTTTTTATCATCAGGCGAAGGCGCTCAAAGATGAAGGAAATCAGGTTGAAATTTGCAGTTTATCGTCAGATTTTCAGGGTTTTGTTGATGGAATTGAGATCGAGTCTTATTCAATTTTGGAGAAAAGCACGGAAGAGAAAACGAAAGTTTTCGAAAGAGTGTATAAAACATTCCAACCGGATTGTATCATCTGTTCTGAACCGTTGGCTGTCATTTCAACGAAAAAGATTAAAAAAGAGAAAAAAATCAGCGTTATTTACGATATTACAGAATGGTATCCATCGATGCGAATGGTTGAAAATTTTCGTTTTCCATTGAATGTATTTCAAGCAATTAAATTTTTTCTGATCCAGTTGTATGCAGGCTGGGTAAGCACCCATTTTATTTTCGGAGAGGAAACGAAAAAATTTCCGCTTGCTTATATTTTCTGGTTTAAAAAAAATATCATTTCTCCGTATTATCCGGATGATCAATATATTCACCGGAATATTAAAAAATTAGAATCCAATAAAATTACACTTTGCTACACCGGACAATTTTCAGAAGAAAAAGGAATTGGTAATTTTTTCGCTGTCATTGATAGTGTAAAGAAAAAAAAGCCTGACCTTGATGTTTCAGTTTTGTTAATAGGAGGAGCCAGAAAGGAAAAAGATGAAAAATATTTTTCAGATTTACTTTCGAAATATCGATTTGAAAACATGAAAATTGAAAAGGTAACTTCTTTTGAAACCTTTACCGAATCCTATGCTGAAGCAGATATTTGTTTTGATTTAAGGACAATGAATTACGAAAATCATCATTGTTTGCCCATTAAAATATTTTACTACGCAGCATCAGGAAAGCCTGTAATTTATACAGATCTGAAAGCGACAAGACAACATGTCGATGTTTCAAAGTTTGGATTTCTTGTTGATCCTGAAAAAGCCGACGCAATTGCGGAAATTGTTTTGAATTATATTGAGAATCCTGAATTATATTCTGCTCATGCTCAAAATGCAAGAAAAGAATACGAAAAAAAATACAACTGGAATGGTATTCGGAATTCGTTTGTAAACTTCATCAAAAAATCCATAGAATAAGATGAAGCAGAATACAATCTTTAAGACTTTTGTTTCCCGGTTTTTAATTTTAATATTAAATTTCGGACTCGTCATTTATTCCACCAACATGTGGGGAAGCGAGGGCAAAGGGGTTATTTCGATTGTCATAGCCGATCTTACTATCATCAGTTTTTTTGCCAATATTTTTGTGGGAAGCAGCATGAGCTATTTTGCTTCAAAATATAAAGCGGAAGAAATCCTGCCTTTTGCCTATTTATGGTCAATTTTGGTTGGAATTTTGATTCCTGTGATTTTTAGTTTTAATCATGCGTTGGAATATTCCAATTACCTGATCATTCTTTCGGTTTTATCATCACTTCTGGCTGCCAATGTAAATTTATTTGTCGGTCAGCAGAACATAAAAATGTTCAATTTATACACTGTTTTACAGCAAATTATTCACATTGTATTTATTGTCATTATTGTTTATATTATTAAAATTACTTCGGTTAATTCTTACTTTATTGCTCAGATTAGCTGTTTCGGATTGTTGTTTTTGATCAGTTCTTATCAGGTTTTAAGGCGTTGTGATTTTAAAAATATTTCGTTTTCTAGGCAAATTGGGAGTAAATTATTCGATTATGGCTGGAAAACTCAGCTGAGTGCTTTTTTACAGTTTTTAAACAACAGATTATCATTTTATTTTCTTGAATATTTTAAAGGCATTGTAAGCGTGGGAATTTTTTCGATCGGGGTTGCTTTTTCGGAAGCGATCTGGACGGTAAGCCGAAGCCTTTCTCTCGTGCTTTATGCTGATATTGTGAATAATACAAACTCCAACGAGGCAATTGAAAAGACAAAAATTTCATTGAGAATCAGTTTTTTGATTACTTCTTTATTTCTTGGTATTATGTTGCTGATTCCGGCTAATTTTTATGCGATGATTTTTGGGAAAGATTTTCATCAGACAAAGGAAATTGTTTTATTTCTTTCACCCGGAATTTTAGCAATTGCAGTAAGTAATATTATCGGATATTATTTTGCAGGCATTAACAAACTCCGGATTCTGAATGTAAAGGCCATTGTCGGGCTTATTTTCACTATCATTTCATCATTTTATATTATTCCAAAATGGGGAATCAGAGGAGCTTGTGTGATTAGTTCGGTTTCATATTGCCTGTCGTCTGCGTTATTATTTTGGAGGTTTTATCAGATCACAGAATTTCATATTCATGATTTTATTTTGTCGAAAAAAGAAGTCGATTTATTGTTGCGAAAAGTTTTTAGATAATAAGTTTAAACAAGTTCAATAATTAATGGTCTATGATTTAGAAAGAGTTTCCTAAACCTAACAGGTTTTTAAAACCTGTTAGGTTTGTGATTGTAAAACTTTTCGCAACAAATTAAAATAAGTTTTATCTTTGTGGGAATGAGGAATATTGTTTTTGGATTTCTGGTAGTTTTCGTTGCCTTTCTAAGTTGTAGAACTGGTGATGATGAAGATTTGCAGAAAATTGATCAGATTATCAATCTTTATATGAAAAATGGGGCAGGGCGTGATTTATTCCATAAAAAGAAAGATACGGCCTATTTCACCTATTCCATGAATGATGTGAATGGTAATGCCGATTTGGCGCCGGTAAGCAGTTTGCTTAAGGCTACTGCAGATTCCACGTTATTTATAGAATATATCGCAGGAGCAAAAAGAGTAGGGCTGGACACGATTGATCCCAACAATAAAACCTATCATTCGGTCATTGCGCTTTCATTGATAAAAAGATTGAATAATACCGTTCAGGACACCATTCGGGATACTCTTGAAATTCAATACCGATGGACTCCCTCCGTTTTTGAAGTCTCGAAAATATATTATAATGATACTTTGAGGTTTACAAAAACACCTGGAGCTTCAAACGTAGTTACTATCGTAAAATAATTTTTTAAATTTGCAAAACTGTTGACATTTTTTGATGCTCAACATTCTAATAACTAACATCTAAATAAAATGTTACAAGTCAATTTTTTGCGCGACAATAAAGAGCGCGTTTTAGAGGGTCTTAAAAAAAGACAATTCAAAAATCTTGAGTTGGTAGACGAGGCTATTGCTACTGACGACGAAAGAAAAAAAATTCAGTTTGAATTAGATTCCCAACTTTCCGAAATCAACAAAATATCCAAAGAAATCGGACTTTTGATGAAAGAAGGAAAAAAAGAAGAAGCTGAATCTGCAAAATCTAAAACATCGCAATTTAAAGAGTCGAGTAAAGAATTACAATCTCAATTAGATGTAAAAGAAAAGGATTTAATCAACATCCTGTATCAGCTTCCGAATATCCCGAATGAGTTGGTAAAAAGTGGCGCATCTGCAGATGATAACGAAATTATTTACCAGTCTCACGACGTAGAAGGTCTTGGTGAAGGAGCAATTCCTCACTGGGAGCTGGCAAAAAAATACAACCTTATCGATTTTGAATTGGGTGTAAAAATTGCCGGAGCCGGTTTCCCTGTGTATTTGGGTAAAGGAGCGAGATTGCAGAGAGCTTTGGTTCAGTATTTTCTGGACAAAAATGTTGAGAAAGGGTATATGGAAGTTAATCCTCCTCACGTAGTAAACGAAGCTTCAGGCTACGGAACAGGGCAATTGCCGGATAAAGAAGGGCAGATGTATTATATTCAGGCGGATGATCTATATTTAATTCCGACTGCAGAAGTTCCGGTAACGAATCTGTATCGTGATGTTTTATTTGACGAGAAAGATTTGCCTATTAAAAATACAGCATTTTCTCAATGTTACAGAAGAGAAGCGGGAAGTTACGGAGCACACGTAAGAGGTTTGAACCGTCTTCACCAATTCGAAAAAGTGGAAATTGTAAGAATTGAAAAACCTGAAAATTCTTACGCTGTTTTGGAAGAAATGGTGGAACATATTAAAGAAATTTTATCCGATCTTGAGCTTCCTTACAGAGTATTGAGACTTTGCGGCGGAGATACGGGTTTTGCTTCTGCAATGACGTATGATTTTGAGGTGTGGAGTGCTGCACAGGAAAAATGGCTGGAAGTAAGTTCTGTTTCTAATTTTGAAACCTTCCAGGCCAACAGATTAAAATGCCGTTACAAAGCAGACGGAAAATCTCAGCTGGTACATACTTTGAATGGTTCTGCAATGGCTTTGCCGAGAATTATGGCAGCGTTGCTTGAAAACAATCAGACGGAGGAAGGAATTAAGCTTCCGAAGAAGATTGCGGAGTATGCGAGGTTTGATTTGATTAATTAAAATTCAAATATTTGATTTAAATAAAAACCCATCGAAATTTTCGGTGGGTTTGTTTATGCGATTATATTTAATATTCTAAAGAATTTAACATAAAGCTTGTCATTCCGTAGGAATCTAAACTCTTTGTTTTAATATATTACTCCGTTACAATAACGATTTTCTTGTCCATGTTTTTCAAAGGTTTTTTGTCCTTCTCTTCACCGAATAGATAATCAAGATCATAGTTTATTTTTACCGAGTAATCATCCGCTTTGGTGATCCAGTCGTGTTTTCCGGAGATGGATTTTATTTTGTTTTCGAATTTTAAAGTAGTTCCGATTTTTTTGTACATCATTTTCAGCGTACCCATCGACATTTCTGCTTTTTCATCGGAAATGCCTTTGTCAGCTAAAATTTCTTTAATCCCGTTTAAACCAAGCTTTTCGGTATCGATTGTCAATGTTTTTCCGTCCCAGGAATTCATGGCCAATTGATCGATAGGAAGCTGTTCATTTTTCGATAATTTGCCTACTGCCGTATAATCCGCTTTTGTAAAATGATCCATTTTCATCGAGAATCCGGCAAGCTCATCGTTGTCGAAATTAGATTTCATAAAAACCTTTTTCATGATTCTTATCGAATCGGGATTATCGGTTTTCAACTTTCCTTCTTTCTTTTCCAATTCATAAAGGCTCGTCCACGTTCTTGGAAGTTTTTCAAGCTCTCCAAATTCTTTTTTATCAGTTTTCGCCGAGTCCGGAATCATGGATTTAAACATGGTCATCGCTTCTTTCATGTCAATATCCATCATCGTTGTAGAAGCAGAATCTTTATGATACGTCACTTCAGAATTGATGGAGCACGACTGTAAAGTAAAAAGACCGATTACAAGTAGAAATAAGATTTTTTTCATGGTGTATTATTTTTTAATTAATAAACTTGTTTAAACTTTTTTTAAACACAAAAGAAACAAAAGATCCAGATATTTATATTTAAAGTTTATCACTAAACTGAAAAGAAGAACACATAACATTTAAAAAATCTCTGATTTTTATTCTTTTGAGAGCCTTGATTATCTAACAATAATTATGCGTATAACTTTTGTGTCTTTTGTGGTTAATAAAATTAGTTTAAAACAGACTCAATGACAATTTACATTGCTGTGACTGTGAGTGCTGTGATCTCCGGGTAAATGGCATTGCCCGTTGTTGTCTTTGGATATCGTCATTGCTTCTGCTCTTGGAGAAATGTAAGGAATTCCCAGTTCCAGGCCTCTTACAATGAATAATCCTCCCAAAACGATCATCACAACCGGAATTACTTTTAAAACTTTTATTCTAAACGCCTGATTCATGAGATTTCCGGCCAGAACTACGGCAAACATGAATGGAAGTGTTCCCAATCCGAATAAAGCCATATATAAAGCTCCCTGCCCTATTCCTCCGCTTGCCAGACTTGCGGTAAGAGCCATATAAACCATTCCGCAGGGCAAAAATCCGTTTAATAATCCTGTGGTGAATCTTGAGCGGTAATCTGCTTTCTGAAGCAATCTTCCTAAGTTTGATTTAACTTTAAATAAAAACTTTGAAAAGAAAGGAATTTTTGAAGCAAAATCTTTTCCTCCAAATGAAAAAACCGCCATTACAATTAATAAAATTCCGACAGCAATGGTAAGATATTTTTGAAAACCGGCCATCTCAAAACCTTCCCCAATGATTCCTAAAATTGCTCCTAAAAGCGAATACGTGAAAATTCTCCCAAATTGATAGGTAAGATTTTGAAGGTAAAAATTGGTAGCCTGTTTTTTTGTTAATCCCATCGACAAGGCAATAGGTCCGCACATTCCGATACAGTGAAATCCGGAAGCAAAACCCAATCCGATTGCCGATACAATAAGTGCTATTTCCATATCACATCATAATCCATTCTGTAGTCTGTTTTGTCTTTGGTCCAATTTAATCTCAGGGTATAATTTCCTAGTCTTAAAACCTTGGAAGGAATTAAAAATGATTTGTTGGCCTCAAGCTGCACAGATTTTTTTATGTCTAAATTCTGGTCGTCGGTTCTGTTTAAAACAAATTTTACCGTAGTATTTGAATTGTCGTAATCTTTCGGGAAAGTGATGGTAATTCCGTTCTTGTTTTGGCTGTAAACAGGTTTTTCCTGCAACTGGTCGGCTCTTTTTTTAGCATCAATGACATCCTGGTATTTTAATTCTTCTTCATAATAATTATCCGTTACCATTTCTGAGTTCTTCTGCCCGTTCGGGAAAAGAAACAACATCGATAAAATAAAAACAATGAATGCAAATAAAGCAATTACAACACCGTGTCCCCAACTAAAGTTTTTCATTTTTCCGGATTTATTTATTTCTAAAAATTAAAATTGTAATTTAAAAGGTCCCTCAAAATACGTCTGATAAGAATCTACCAGCTTTCCTTTCATATCATATACTCCGATGGTAATATTCTGTTTCGAAAGATTCATTTCCTTTTCCGGGAAGCTGATATTGATGGTTCCTTTTGTAATTTTATCTCTTTCTACAGGAATTTTGCTTGAAGCACTGTAAATAACTTCCCCGTGTTTAGGCTCGATTACTTTGATTGTTACAAGCTTTTTCTCGTTGGTTTTATTTAAGAAAGTATAATTGTAAGTATTGGTAATTTTTCCGTCTCTTACGAAGAATGTACTTCCAGCTGGCTTAATAAACTTAGCCTCCATTTCACCTCTGTTGTAAAGAAGATATCCTAAGAATCCCACCAAAAGAACAAGAAATATAGCAAAACCTTTCATTCTGCCCGTAAACTTAAACTCAGTCTGCTTTTCAATTTCATTCTCAGAAGCGTATCTGATCAATCCTTTCGGAAGTCCCACTTTTTCCATGACTTCATCACAGGCATCGATACAAGCTGTACAGTTTACACATTCCAATTGCTGTCCGTCTCTGATGTCAATTCCCGTAGGGCAAACCACCACACACTGATGGCAGTCGATACAATCTCCTTTTCCGGCAGCTTTTCTGTCTTCTCCTTTTCTCCATTTTGCCCTGTTTTCACCTCTGTTGAAATCGTAGAAAACATTGATGGTATCTTTATCAATTAAAACTCCCTGCAATCTTCCGTACGGACAAACCAATGTACAAACCTGCTCTCTGAACCAAGCAAATACAAAATAAAATGCCGCCGTAAAGAGAATCATGATGATGAAATTGGTAGGATGTGCAAAAGGTCCTTCAGAAATGATCTTGAAAATTTCTTTATAACCCACAATATACATGAGCATAAAGTGCGTAATAATGAGTGAAATGACAAGATAAACCGTCCATTTCAGAGTTCTTTTCCAGATTTTTTCGCTGTTCCATTCCTGTCTGTCGAGCTTCATCTGTCTGTTTCTATCTCCTTCAATAAGATATTCTATTTTACGGAAAATCATTTCTAGAAAAATTGTCTGAGGACAAATCCACCCGCAGAAAATTCTACCGAAAGCAATCGTAAATACAATAATGAATATTAAGGAAGCAATAGCTCCGAGAGTAAGGATGAAAAAATCCTGCGGATAGAAAGGTTGCCCGAAAATGAAAAACTCCCTATCAATTACATTAAATAATATTAATGGGTTGCCATTGATTTTCATAAATGGCACTGTAAAATAAATAACCAGTAAAATATAGCTTACAAGGTTTCTATAGTTGGTATACTTTCCTTTTGGTTTTCTAGGATATACCCATTTCCTTTTACCGGATTGATCCATTGTCCCTATAGAATCTCTGTAAGTTTCAGGGTCCAGAACCTGTCCCTGTCCGCCGCGTACTTCTGTTTCCTCTATGTCTGACATGTTTGTAAGTATTTTAAAAAAAGAAAAACATAATTCGTTATTATTTTTTTTCTAATAACAAATTATGTTTTTTCATATGGTTTAATTTTTTATTTAAAATTATTCTTTTTCCCAATGAGCTTCAGTTCCCTGAGGAGCAGCGCCACCTTTATCCTTTGTTACAGGAGGTTGTTCTTGGTTGATGTGGTATACATACGCTGCAATTTTTTCAATTTCAGCACCAGAAACTTCTCCGTTTTTACCGAATGGTCTCATCGCCGGGTTGGTAGGTGAACCGTTCCAGTCCATGTGGAATACATTCTTAAATAATGTCTTCTCTGGTTGGTTGATCCAGTAGTTATCCGTTAGGTTCGGACCAATACCTCCACTACCGTCTTCTTTGTGGCAAGATGCACAGTTGGTTTTGAATAATTCTTTACCTTCTGCAATATTATCAGCCGAATATTTAGCTGTTTCGATCGTTACAGGAGGCTGAGTCTTCTGGTATTCTTCTATGCTTGCCAATTGTTCTTTATATTCCTGCTCATATTCGCTTAACGGGTGAGCAAAATTTGTGAAAGAAAACGCACATATATAAACAATACAAAAAGCAGTCCCAAAGTAGAATAAACCTACCCACCATTTTGGTAATTGGTTGTCCAACTCCATGATTCCATCGAAACCGTGGTCGATAAGGATATCCTTTTCTTCTGCTGCAGATTGTTTCTTGAATGCTGCATCATATAATCTCCTAAGATAAGGTACTTTTTTCTCAGCCAGATAAGCTGCTTTTTCTTCCGGAGATAATTTTTTAAACTTGTTATTCTCAATCAAATCTCCAATGGCACTGTGGATGTATGCTAAAATACCAGCGATTACTACAGTTCCCCAGAAATACGGTGATCCCAAGAAAGCATAACTTTGTACAAACAGATAATAAAAAACTATTAAAAGTCCAATTATTATTAAAATGTTTACAACAACCGGTGTTCTTTGTTTCATAATAAATTAGTTAATTTTTTAAATTAAAATCATCATCATTTTCATCATCCTGCAGAGGAGCTTCTTCTTCTTCCTTGTAATATTTTTTAGGCCTGCTAAAAACATATATTACCAGAGCAACAAAGAACAGCATAAAGAAAATCAGAGCCAAGGTCTGGTAAAAACCAGCATTGTCGGTATTGGATAATATGTCTTTAAAGTTCTGAGGTATCATGATGTGAACTTTTTAATATTTTTAGTTATTACTTGCTGTTTTGATTTCAGTTGTCTTGATATCTGTTCCTAATCTTTGTAAATAAGAGATAAGAGCTACAACTTCTTTTTTCTCCAATTCACCTTTAGGTCTCTTAGCATATTCGTCTTTCAGGTCGGCTGCTTCAGAGAAGATATCTTTTACAATTTTTGAAGCCTGATTATCAGCCCAAGAGTTTGCAGAATCTATTTGAGCTTTTGTGTAAGGTACATCGAATGCACTTTTCATAAGCTTCATTTTATCTACCATTTTAGATCTGTCAAGATTTGTAGCGATCAACCAAGGGTAACGAGGCATGATAGAACCTGCAGATGTAGATCTTGGATTGTACATGTGTTTGTAATGCCAAGAACTTGGGTTTTTACCACCTTCTCTCTGTAAATCCGGTCCTGTTCTCTTAGATCCCCAAAGGAACGGTCTGTCATATACGAATTCCCCTGCTTTAGAGTACTGTCCGTTTTTACCGTTAAATCTTACGATCTCATCTCTGAATGGTCTTACCATCTGTGAGTGACAAGCGTTACATCCTTCTCTGATATAGATATCTCTACCTTCTAATTCCAGTGGAGAATATGGTTTTACTGCTGAAATGGTAGGTACACTTTTCTTTAGAGATAGTGTAGGGATGATTTCCACCATACTACCGATTGAGATCGTCAATAAAGATAAAATACCTAGCAATACAGGAGTTCTTTCCAACCAAAGGTGAGTTCCTTCTCCTTCTTTACGTTTACCGCTGATGTTTGCCAATGCAGGAGCTTCTGCCGGTACATCCTTCTGGAATGATCCTTTTCTTACAGTGGCAATAAGGTTAACAACCATTAATAATGCTCCTGAAAGATAGAATAATCCTCCTACGAATCTCATTTTAAAGTAAGGAATAATAGCCGTTACTGTATCCAGCCAGTTTTTCCAAACTAAAGTTCCGTCCGGATTAAACTGTTTCCACATTAATCCTTGCGTGAAACCTGAAATATACATTGGTACTGCATAGAAAATGATACCCAATGTTCCTAACCAGAAATGCCAGTTAGCTAATTTTGTAGAATATAATTTAGTTCTCCACAAGATCGGGATCAGGTAATAGATAACACCGAATGCCATGAAACCATTCCATCCTAGTGCACCTAAGTGTACGTGACCAATTACCCAGTCTGTAAAGTGACCAATTTTGTTAATGTTTTTAGTTGCTAAAAGCGGACCCTCGAATGTTGCCATACCATAACAAGTAACAGCTACGACGAAGAACTTCAAAATAGGATTTTCTCTTACTTTATCCCAAGCTCCTCTTAAGGTAAGAAGCCCGTTCAGCATACCTCCCCAAGACGGTGCGATAAGCATGATAGAGAAACCTGTTCCCACTGCCTGAGCCCAAGCCGGTAAAGCTGTATACTGAAGGTGGTGAGGCCCAGCCCAGATATATACGAAGATTAATGACCAGAAGTGAATAATAGACAATTTATACGAGAATACCGGTCTGTCTGCCGCTTTTGGTAAGAAGTAATACATCAGACCAAGAACCGGAGTCGTCAATACGAATGCTACCGCATTGTGACCGTACCACCATTGTACGATGGCATCTTTTACCCCTGCATATGCTGAATATGATTTCCAGCCTGTGAATGATAATGGAACTTCTAAGTTGTTAAAGATATGAAGCATGGCTACGGCAATCCAAGTACCGATGTAGAACCAGATTGCTACATAAAGGTGTCTTACTCTTCTTTTGGCAATAGTCAGGAACATATTTGCCCCGAAAATGATCCATGAGAATGCGATCAAAATATCGATTGGCCATTCGTGCTCTGCATATTCTTTGGAAGTATTAATTCCCATAAAGAATGTAATGTAAGTCACTACAATCATGATCTGCCAAGTCCAGAAGTGGATCCAAGACAATGTATCACTATACATTCTTGTTTTTAGTAATCGTTGTAAAGAGTAATAAACTCCTACGTATACGATATTACATACGAATGCAAAGATTACAGTGGTTGTGTGCAACATTCTGATTCTTCCGAATCCAAATGCACCATGTGTGCTTATTAAACCTTTTATCCCTCCGCCTAAACTTTTAATGGTTTCATCATCGGTTCCGAATAAAAATTCCGGAAGTTCGGGGTAGAAAAGCATTAATGCCGCTGTAAGCCCGAACAAAAACCCTATGATCCCAAAAACTATGGTCGCATAAAGAAATGCCCGAACAATACTGTTGTCATAACTAAACTTTTGTGTTTCCATATCAACTATTCACTTTTTTCTTCAATTTTATTATTTTCTCCTTTTTCATTCTCGCTTTCTTTGTTGCCGTCTTCCTCTTTTTCCTTGATTTCATCGGAGTCAAAAAGGATTCTTACAGCAGGAGACTCATCGTCTTCAAACTGTCCTTTCTTGGCATTCACTATAAAAACGACCAAGAAAACAGCAGCCAAAGAAACGCTGCAAAGGATCATTAAATATAGAATATCCATCAGACAACAAAATTAACCTATTTTCGGGGTTCAAATTTAAGGAAAAATAATGACATTCATCACGAAATACGGGTTTTGGCTAATTTAAAATCAGTCTAAATAAGGGTGTTTACGCTTGTTTTTTAAAATGTTTTCTCCCCAAGATCCATGTCGAAAATGTAGTAAACGAAACTACCGTTATAGAACTTGCCGGCATGATCAAGGCAGCGAAAAGAGGATGCATGTGTCCTGTAACTGCGTAACTTAAACCAACAATATTGTAAAGAAAACTGATTATAAATGTCATTTTTACAATCGTGATCGAGCCTTTACAGACATTCAGGTATTTGTTGAGCGTTACCACTTTTTCACCATTCATGATGACATCAGAAGAAGGTGTAAAACTATTGGAATCATCAGAAATAGCGATTCCTACGTTGCTTTGTTTTAAGGCTCCGGCATCATTTAACCCGTCTCCAAGCATCGCCACCTTCAAATTCTGATCCTGAAGATTTTTAATATAATTCAGTTTATCCTCCGGACTCTGGTTGAAAGCCATTCCCTGGTAATTCGGGATTAATTCTTTCAATTGATTTTCCTCCGAAGAATTGTCTCCGCTCAGGATGAAAACTTTATAATTTGTCAGTTTTTTGAAAAGGTCTTTCAGGTTTTGGCGATATTCGTTTTTAAAGATAAATTTACCGATAAACTCAGCATTTTTGCTGATATAAACGGCCGTTTCCAGGTTTTTGGATTCCTGATTATTGTATTTTGCCGAACCAATTTTATAAAGATTTCCTCTCACTTCCCCTTGATATCCTTTTCCTGAGATTTCCTGAAAATTTTCAACCGGGAAATAATCATCTTTTACATCAATAAATTCATATAAAGATTTGGAAAGCGGGTGGTTGGAGTTCTTTAATAATGTTTTAATATTCAGTAAATCAAACTCTTTTATTTCGGAGCCTTCATATTTGATGTTTGATTTTTTTCTGTGAGTGATGGTTCCTGTTTTGTCGAAAACAATGGTGTTTAATTTTGCAATTTTCTCGATCGTTAAAGTATCTTTTACATAAAACTTATTTCGACCTAAAATCCTCATAATGTGTCCGAAAGTAAACGGCGCAGACAACGCAAGTGCACAAGGACAGGCAATGATCAGGATCGCAGACACAACCTGGAACATTTTTTCCAAATCGACTGTCGCCCAATAAATTCCGGAGAGTAATGCAATGCCTAAAATAATGAATGTGAAATATTTACTGATGGTATTGGTCAGTGTGTCAAGTCCTGTTTCATGTTTTTTGAAGGCTTCTTTGTTCCAAAGTTGGGTTAGGTAACTTTGATCCACATTTTTAATAACTTCCAGCTCCAAAGATGAACCTACCTGTTTTCCTCCCGCAAAAATTTTATCTCCCGGCTGTTTGCTGATGCTTTCGCTTTCACCGGTGATAAAGCTGTTATCTATATTTCCTTCACCATTAATCAATATCGCATCTACAGGGATAATTTCTTGATTTCTAACGAGAATTCTGTCTCCAACTTTTACATCAGAAAGCAATATATTCTCTTGTTTTCCTTCAAAATCAACTTTTGTCACAGCGATCGGATAGAAAGACTTATAATCTCTGTCGTATGAAAGGGCATTGTATGTTCTTTTCTGGAAAATTTTACCCAAAAGCATAAAGAATAACAAGCCGCAAAGGGTGTCGAAATAACCTGGACCATAATCTGTTACGACTTCGTAGATACTTCTGCCGTAAAGAACCAGAATTCCTAACACGATCGGAACATCGATATTCACGATTTTGTTTTTTAAGCCATACCAAGCTGATTTATAATAGTCTGAAGCAGAATAAAATACAACCGGAGTTGCCAGCAGGAACATTAAGGTTCTGAAAAGACCTTTGTAATGCTCCATCCAATAGTCTTCACCACCTATGTATTCCGGGAAAGTAAGGAACATTCCGTTACCAAAAGCGAAGGCTGCAATGGCGAATTTTATCAATAAAGATTTGTCAAGATTTTCGACATTTTTATCGGCTGTTTCAAGGCTGATGACTGGTTTGTATCCTAAATTCGTTAAAAAATTAGCTAATTCGCTTAATTTTAAATCGTTATGGCTGAAGGAGATCTGTAAGGTCTTTCTTGTGAAATTAACCTGGGAATATTTAATATTTTTATTTAAAGTATGTAAGCTTTCCAATAGCCAAATACAAGAAGAACAGTGAATTACAGGAATTTTGAAAGTAACAAGACTGGTGTTTCCTTCGGAGAAATCGGTCACCTTTTCAAAGATCTCGGGAGTATCCAAATAGTCAAACTGAGTGGTATTTTCATCGCTCGGACGGATTCCCGCTCTTTTATTTAATTCATAAAAATTAGTTAAGTTGTTGATATTCAGTATTTCGTAGACAGACTTGCAGCCGTTGCAGCAGAAAGTCTTTTCGTCAAATAGAATTCGTTCCTTTTCTATCCCTTGACCACAATGAAAACAGTTCTCGCTCACCTCCATAAATTATTGAACTACAAAATTATAACAAATTTTTTTGTTTATCGAGTTAAAAAGTTCTATTTTTGTGATAAATGTCATATAAAATGTCGCAGGAACAACAGATTGCAATTGAAGAGAGGTTCGCCAGAGTTTTTAATGATAAATCATTTAAGGAAAGACTTTCTAGTGCAGATTTTGAGAAATATATCAACGGAAAAAAGAAACTGAGTTTTCAGAAGCACGATACCATTTTCGAGGACGGGGAAACTCCAAAAGGAGTGTACGTTTTGGAAAAAGGTGCGGCTAAGCTGTCAAAATCAGGAGCATTCGGAAAAGATCAGATTTTAAGATTTATCAAAGAAGGCGATATCATCGGCTATCGTTCTTTGCTTTGCGGAGAAAATTTCCAGGCAAAAGCGGAGGCTATGACAGACATCGAGGCAACGTTTTTACCCGCAGATGTTTTCATGTATCTTCTGGAAGTTGATCCACAGCTTTCTTTTGTGATGCTTCAGAAAATTTCTTACGAATTGGGAGAATCTTCCAATACGATCACTTTCCTTGCCCAGAAAACGGTAAGAGAAAGATTGGCAGAAATTTTATTGCTGTTGGAACAAAAACTTGGTGTTGATCCTGAAGGCTTCATCAAAATTTCTTTAACGAGAGAAGAAATCGCCAACATCATCGGAACGGCTACAGAAAGTGCAATTCGTCTGATTTCTGAATTCAAAGGGGATAATCTCATTGAAGTAGACGGACGAAATATCAAAATTCTCAACCACGACAAATTAATGAAACTAGGTCACGTAGTTTTATAAAAATCATACAAACTTGAAGTCGGCCCAGCGCCGACTTTTTAACTTTTAAAAAATAGATACATTATGTCTGTTCACTCTGAAATTAAAAAAGTTACGACTGAAACCTTGCGAAAAATGAAATTCGACAAGGAAAAAATAACGATGCTTACAGCATATGATTTTACCACTGCGAAAATGGTAGATGCGGGAGGAATTGATGCTATTCTGATCGGAGATTCTGCAGCGAACGTAATGGCCGGTTTTGAAACGACACTGCCAATTACTTTGGATCAGATGATCTATCATGCTCAAAGTGTTGCCAGAGGAACCGACAGAGCTTTGGTAGTAGCCGATCTTCCTTTCGGAACATACCAGAGTAATCCTGAAAAAGCACTGGAATCTGCAGTAAGAATGATGAAAGAAGGGGGCGCTCATGCCGTAAAAATAGAAGGCGGAAAAGAGATTTCAAAATCAATTAAAAAAATAATCAATGCAGGAATTCCTGTGATGGGACATTTGGGATTAACTCCACAATCTATCTACAAATTCGGAACCTATAAAGTAAGGGCTAAAGAAGAAGCGGAAGCCGAAAAATTAATTGCTGATGCTCAGTTGTTGGAAGAATTGGGATGTTTTTCAGTTGTTTTGGAGAAAATTCCAGCAGATTTGGCTAAAAAAGTTACAGAATCGATCTCTATCCCGACCATCGGAATCGGGGCGGGAGCTCATTGCGACGGACAGGTTCTAGTATATCACGATATGGTTGGAATGAACAAAGGTTTCAGCCCAAAATTTTTAAGAAGATATTTAGATCTTTACACAGAAATCACAGGAGCAGTTGCTCAGTACGTGAAAGATGTGAAAGATGTGAGTTTCCCGAACGAAAACGAAAGTTATTAATTAAACTAAATGAAAAATCAACAATCTATACAAGGAATTTTATCTATCATAGCGCTGCTTTGTCTTGCGGCGGGATGGTTCAATTTCTTTTCTCCTGAAATCAATAATTTACTTTCCCGAAAAGTTTTTTACATTTTAATCGGGATAAGTTTCTTTTTACAGGCACCTATGCTTACGAACAAAAATTTCATGTATGCGATGTACGCTGCTGCTGCTGTTTGTGTGATCGGAGCTTTTATGCCGGAGGATTCGAAACTTTCAGGACTTAAAACTATAGGTCTTTTGGCGGGGATCATCCTTTCTTTTACCAACAGACCAACTTATCGACAATAATGTATGGAGGAGCAGATTGTTTATGAAGACAACCATCTTTTGGTCATCAATAAAAAAGTCGGACAGCTTGTACAGGGCGATAAAACCGGCGATGAATCTTTATTAGAATCAATCAAGAATTTCATAAAAAAAAGAGATGACAAGCCGGGAAATGTTTTTCTCGGTTTGGTTCATCGCATCGACAGGCCAACTTCCGGTTTGGTGATTTATGCTAAAACTTCGAAGGCTTTATCACGTTTGACTCAAATGGTAAAAAACCGTGAGATCAAGAAAACATATTGGGCAGTTGTAGCAAAGGAAATGATTCCTCAAACCCAGCGATTGGTTCATTATTTAAAGAAAAACGAAAAAAATAATAAGGCCATTGTTTTCCCAAAAGCTACGGAAGGGGCGAAAGAAGCAATTTTAACGTATCATATTATTAAAAATTTAGATAATTATCTTTTGCTCGAAGTTGATCTGGAAACCGGAAGGCATCACCAGATCAGAGCTCAGTTATCAAAAATAGGAACTCCGATTAAAGGGGATCTAAAATACGGTTCACCCCGTTCCAATCCGGATGGAGGGATTAATCTTCACGCCAGAAAACTGGAATTTATTCATCCCGTTACCAAAGAAAATATTGAAATCACAGCTCCGGTTCCGCAGAATGATGCGGTTTGGCGGGCTTGTGAGGAGTAATTTGATTATAGAAAGGAAGTTAGAAGATGGAAGCTGGAGGTAATTCGGTTTCCATTTTATAATTATAAATTTTAAATATTTTCAAACTTCCATCCTCCATCTTCCCACTTCCATCTTCATCAAAAAATTTTGCCCATTTCAAAAAAATGTCTACCTTCGTCCTGACTTTAGGGGTGTCTGTTGACAAACAGGCTGAGATTTTACCCTTTGAACCTGATTTCTAGATCATACTAGCGTAGGGAAAAGTGAGATGACTTTTGCTGTACATTCCATTGTACAATGATGGGCATTCCTAAAGTATATTTAAAAATTTAGGAATGGAGCTCACAATTAATCACACAATCAGAACATTTGATGTACTTCCCGAAACTCTGGAAGCATTAATGGCTATTGAAATACCCCAAAAACGAAAAGGTATCGCGGTAGCCCTCAACAATCGCATTATTCCGCAGTCATTCTGGGCGGAAACATTTCTCAACGACAAAGATTCAATTTTAATTATCACTGCCACTCAGGGCGGTTAATTCTCATAAAAAACCAATCATTTTATGGCTCACAACATCACACGTTCGCCGTTTCCGAACTCAAAAAAAATCTACGTTGAAGGAAAAATTCACCCGATCAATGTAGCGATGCGCGAAATACAGCTAAGTCCGACAAAATTGTCCAACGGAACTTTAGAGGAAAACCTGCCAGTCACGATTTACGATACATCAGGACCTTACACCGACGAAAATTCAGATATTAATATCGAAAAAGGCCTTCCGAGAATCCGAGAACAATGGATTTTGGATAGAAATGATGTAGAAATTCTCGACGGAATTACATCCGAATACGGAAAAACCCGTCTTGCCGATTCAAAACTGGATGAACTGCGGTTTTCTTACAATCACAAACCAAAAGTTGCTAAAGAAGGACAAGAAGTTACCCAATTGTACTACGCAAAACAGGGCATCATCACGCCTGAAATGGAATATATTGCCATCAGAGAAAATCAAAGAATCGAGCAGCTTGATTCTGTTTCAAAAGAAATGGCTTTTCAACATCCAGGAAATAGTTTTGGAGCAAAAACTCCAAAAAGCAAAATCACACCGGAATTTGTAAGAGATGAAATTGCGGCCGGAAGAGCAATCATCCCCAACAACATCAATCACCCCGAAAGTGAGCCGATGATTATCGGACGAAACTTCTTGGTTAAAATTAATGCCAACATTGGAAACAGTGCCATTTCATCAAGTATTGAAGAAGAAGTTGAAAAAACAGTCTGGGCTTGCAGATGGGGAGCAGACACAATTATGGATCTGTCGACCGGAAAAAATATCCACGAAACCAGAGAATGGATCATCAGAAACAGTCCGGTTCCGATCGGGACTGTTCCTATTTACCAGGCGTTGGAAAAAGTAAAGGGGGTTGCAGAAGATTTAACTTGGGAAATTTTTAAAGATACCTTAATCGAACAGGCAGAACAGGGAGTTTCTTACTTCACCATTCACGCCGGCGTTTTGTTGAGATATATTCATCTGACGGCAAAACGTGTGACAGGAATTGTTTCCAGAGGCGGTTCTATCATGGCAAAATGGTGTCTTTTTCATCATAAAGAAAACTTTTTGTACACACACTTCGAGGAAATCTGTGAGATCATGAAAAAATATGACGTTGCCTTTTCTTTGGGTGACGGTCTTCGTCCGGGTTCAATTGCCGATGCCAATGATGAAGCACAGTTTGCAGAATTAGAAACTTTAGGTGAGTTGACAAAAATTGCATGGAAACACAATGTTCAGGTAATGATTGAAGGTCCCGGTCACGTTCCGATGCACATGATCAAAGAAAATATGGAGAAGCAACTGGAAGTATGTGACGAAGCGCCATTTTACACATTAGGTCCTTTGACGACGGATATTGCACCGGGTTACGACCACATCACTTCAGGAATTGGAGCCGCGATGATTGGCTGGTTTGGTTGCGCGATGTTGTGTTATGTAACACCGAAAGAACATTTGGGGCTTCCAAATAAGGAAGACGTAAAAGTTGGAGTTATTACCTATAAATTGGCTGCTCATGCCGCCGATTTAGCAAAAGGTCATCCCGGAGCGCAGTACAGAGACAATGCTTTGAGTAAGGCTAGATTCGAATTCCGATGGGAAGACCAGTTCAATCTTTCTCTGGATCCGGAAACAGCACGATCGTATCACGATGAAACACTTCCTGCGGACGGAGCGAAGATTGCTCATTTCTGTTCGATGTGCGGACCAAAATTCTGTTCAATGAAAATTACACAGGAAATCCGTGAATCTGCAGAAAAAGGAATGTTCGACAAATCACAGGAATTCATCGAAAAAGGGAAAGAAATTTATATATGATCATCGTAATCACTCCTGAAGAAATGATGAAGAACGAAACTGAATTGATTAATGAATTATTTCAGGAAGGTTTGAATTTGCTTCATATCAGAAAACCTTTCATTAATTCAGAAGAAATGGCGGATTTTATTCAAAAGATAGATTCTGAGTTTCATCATCAATTGGTTTTGCACAGTCATTATGATTTGGCGAAAGATTTTAATATCTCAAGATTTCATTTTAGAGAAATTGACAGGCAAAATGATTTATATAAATCTTTTGCTGATAAAACGATTTCAACGTCCGTTCATGATATTGAAACTTTTAATGAATTGAATGAAGATTGGGAATATGCTTTTATCAGTCCGGTTTTTCCGAGTATTTCTAAAAAAGGATATGGAGAAAATTCAACAATTTTGAATGATATTAAAAAACGAACTCATTCAAATGTAAAATTGATGGCTTTGGGAGGAATTAATGAAAATAATATTCATGAAGTTTTCAACAATGGAGTAGACGGAGTGGCTTTATTAGGCGCCATCTGGGAAAGTGATGAACCTTTAAATGTTTTTAAAAAATGCAGACAGAACGCCCTTTCGTAATGAGTATTGCCGGCTACGACCCAAGTGGTGGAGCGGGTTTATTGGCAGACATTAAGACATTTGAACAATTGAAAGTTCAAGGATTGGGAGTTTGTACGGCAATGACTTTACAGACAGAATCTGAATGTCTAAGCTTAAATTGGCAACCTTTGGAAGAAATTTTATCTGCAATTGATGTTTTAATGAAAAATTATCACCTTGAAGTCGTTAAAATAGGAGTGATAAAAGATGCTGAATTTTTAAGTGAAATTATTAAAATCATTAAAATAAATAATTCTGAAACCAAAATTGTTTGGGATCCGGTTTTGAAGAGCACTTCCGAGTTTTCTTTTTTTGATTTGAATACAATTTCTGAGCTGGAAAATGTTTTAAAACAAATTGATTTAATCACACCAAACTATAATGAATACAAAGTTTTACAAAAAAATCATCTTTTTGAAAAATCAGAAAATACATGCTCAGTTTTAATAAAAGGCGGCCATCGCGAAGATAAGCTAGGAACAGATATTTTGATTGAAAATGGAAAAGAAGTTTCAATTTATCCCACTGATGAAACTTCTGTTTATTATCCAAAACACGGTTCGGGTTGTGTGCTTTCTTCGGCTATTGCGAGTTATTTAGCTTTAGGAAAAAATGTGGAAGAAGCTTGCCGAAACGGAAAATTATACATCGAAAAATTTTTAACAAGCAATTCTATTTTATTAGGATTTCACCATTAAAACTTTGTGGTCTTTGTAAACTTAAAAACAGTTAGTAGTAAAAAAAAATCTTAGAGCCCTTTGCATTAAAAAAGAAATAAAAAATGGAAAAATTACAGTACATCTCTCAAGGCTTCACCATAGAAGATCAGGAACTCAATATCCGAAAAGCTCTTGATCATGGGATAAAATGGATTCAGGTTCGCTGGAAAAATGCTCCCGAAAATGAATTCATCAAACTTTGTGAAATTTCAAAAAAATTATGCTCCGACAATCAGACGGTTTGTATTATTAACGATCATGTTCAGATTGCAAAAGAGATCGATGCAGACGGTGTTCATCTGGGTTTAAAAGATACTTCCATCGAAATTGCGAGACATATTTTAGGGACAAATAAAATCATCGGAGGAACGGCAAATACCATTTCAGATGTTCTTCAAAGAATGAACGAACCATGCGATTATATCGGTTTGGGACCTTTACGATTTACCTCTACCAAAGAACAATTGAGTCCGATTTTAGGTTTTGAAGGATACGAAGAAATTATTCAAAATCTAAAAGAAAGGTCATTAGAAATCCCAAAAATATTCGCGATCGGTGGAGTAGTTCTGAATGACATCGAATTACTACAGCCAATTGGGATTTACGGAGCAGCGGTTTCCGGACAGATTACGAATCAGCCTTCCATTATCAACCAATTTAAAACCGTTTTACAATGAAAAATCAACCATTAATTATAGCAGACAGAACTTTCGAATCAAGATTGTTTTTAGGAACAGGAAAATTCGGGAACCTTTCAGAAATGACCGATTCCATCATCGCTTCAGGAAGTGAAATGGTAACAATGGCATTGAAAAGAATCGACTCCCAATCTTCAGAAGATGATCTGCTGAATGCTTTAAAACCCACAAAATCTCATCTTTTACCCAATACTTCCGGAGCCAGAACAGCGAAAGAAGCCGTTTTGGCAGCGCAATTGGCAAGAGAAGCGTTGGAAACAAACTGGGTAAAACTGGAAATCCATCCAGATCCAAAATATCTATTACCCGACCCGATTGAAACATTGTATGCAACGGAAGAATTGGCAAAATTAGGATTTATCGTAATGCCCTACATTCACGCCGATCCGGTGTTGTGTAAACGTTTGGAAGACGCAGGGACAGCTGTTGTAATGCCCTTGGGAGCACCGATTGGAACGAATAAAGGCTTGAGAACGCTGGATTTTTTAGAAATCATTATCAGTCAGAGTAATGTTCCTGTTGTCGTAGATGCCGGAATTGGTGCGCCTTCCGATGCTGCAAAAGCTATGGAAATGGGTGCTGATGCGGTTTTAGTGAATACAGCAATCGCGGTTGCCAGAAATCCTGTAAATATGGCTTTGGCTTTTAAAGAAGGAGTAATTGCGGGAAGAAGAGCTTTTGAAGCGGGTTTGGGAGCAATTGCACAACATGCGGAAGCTTCAAGTCCATTGACTTCTTTTTTGTTTGATTAAACTAAATTTTATGAAGAGTTTTAAAGATTTTTTTGAAAAATATCAATGGGAAGAGGTCAGAACAAAGCTTGAAAAAGTGACGTTATCTGATGTGGAAAGCAGCCTTCAAAAAAAGAATAGAACTATAGAAGATTTCCTGAATTTTCTTTCACCTGTTGCTGCTCAGAAATTAGAGTTAATGGCGAAAATGACACAGCAGCTTACCCAAAAACGATTCGGGAAAACCATTCAGCTGTATGCACCGTTATATTTGAGCAACGAATGCCAGAATATCTGTACGTATTGTGGCTTTAGCTTAGATAATTCGATTAAAAGGAAAACCCTTTCTGATACCGAATTGATGATTGAAGCTACAGTTTTAAAATCAATGGGCGTGAATCATGTGTTGCTGGTGAGCGGAGAAGCGAATAAAACGGTCGGAATTGATTATTTTCTGAATGCCATTCGTTTGTTGAAGCCCCATTTTGCCAATATTTCCATTGAAGTACAGCCTTTGTCTGAGGAAGAATATCAACAGCTTCACGAGGCGGGAGTGAATGCCGTTTTAGTATACCAGGAAACGTATCATCAGGAAGTTTACAAAGAATATCATCCGAAAGGCAAGAAATCAAATTTCAATTTTCGTCTGGAAACACCCGACAGAATCGGAAAAGCGGGAATTCATAAAATGGGATTGGGTGTTTTGCTAGGGTTGGAAGATTGGCGTGTTGACAGTTTTTTCAATGCACTTCACATCGATTATCTTCAGAAGCAATATTGGAAGAGCAAATTTTCTGTTTCATTTCCGAGACTTCGGCCAGCGGAGGGAATTATCGAACCTAATTTTATCATGTCAGACAAAGATTTATTGCAATTAATCTGTGCCTACAGAATTTGGAATGAAGATCTGGAAATTTCGATTTCCACAAGAGAAAATGAAAAATTTAGAGACAATATTATTTCACTAGGAGCGACGGCGATGAGTGCGGCTTCGAAAACCAATCCCGGTGGTTATGCGGTTGACAAAGAGTCTTTGGAACAATTTGAAACCAGCGATGAGAGAAGCATGGATGAAATTAAAAATATCATTAAAAAAGCAGGTTACGATCCGATAATGAAGGATTGGGATGCAGTTTACAGTGGAATTTAAAAAATTGAAAACTATTTTAAACGCAAAATTGCAAAGACTTAAAAATTGCTATCAATTGCTGAATGAAATGCCCTTGCGAACGAAAAATATTCTGTATAATTTTAAAATTACCTTGTGTTAAAAACAATTTAACAACAAATTATTAATGAAAAACGAAGACATTTTTGCACGATATAGCCGACAGATTTTCATTGAAGAAATAGGTTTGGAAGGTCAAAGAAAAATAATGAACTCAAAAGTTCTTGTGATCGGAGCGGGTGGATTGGGAAGTCCTGTGATTCAATATTTAGCGGCGGCTGGAGTTGGGACATTAGGTGTTGTGGATTTTGATGAGGTTGAATTGCACAACTTAAACCGACAAATTATTCATAATGAAAATTCTATCGGGAAATTGAAGGTAAAAAGTGCCGGAGAATTTGTAAAAAACCTTAATCATCAGGTAAAGTATATTGGAATTGATCAAAAAATTGATGACTCCAATGCAGAAGAAATCATTTCACAATTTGATATTATTATTGACGGGTCTGACAATTTTAAAACAAGATACTTGATTAATGACACTTGCATAAAATTAAAAAAGCCATTGATTTACGGAAGTATTCTGGGATTTTCCGGACAGGTCGCGGTTTTTAATTATAAAGGAAGTAAAAATTTAAGGGATATTTTCTCTGAACCACCTTTTGATGAAAACCTTCCCGACTGTGACAGCCTTGGTGTGTTGGGAGCTTTGCCGGGAATTGTGGGAAGTATGATGGCCAACCTGACTTTAAAGATGATCACCGATTTGCCATTGAATATAAATCAGTTAACCTTAATTGATACTTTAAACTGGACATTTCAGACGATAGACTTTTAAATTTATTTTTTTAACATAAAAGAACATTTCTATTTTTTGTGGTACCTAAAAAAGAATAATATTTTGTTTTGGCTAATAAATTAAGAGTTTTGTTTTGAATTTGTTAATTATTTTGGGTAATGTTTGTTTTAAATGTATATTTAAGATAAATTTTTAATCCATATCCCATGAAACATTTTTACACGTTTCTTTCGCTTCAGGCGAAAGGAAAAAATCTCTTTAGGCGTACTGCAGCTGGTTTGGCCTTATTATTAGGGGCCAGTACTTTCGTAAATGCACAGGTAAGTACCTATAGTTTTTCACAATCTACGGGGAGCTTTACGGGAATTGGCGGAACAATTTTAGATACGGCGACAGGAAACACTTCCACAACCAATCTGAACAGCAGTGTGTATGCAGTGACATTGCCTTTTAATTTTACCTTTAATGGTACTTCTTACAGTTCAATGAATGTGTCTACCAATGGTTTTGTGACTTTCGGATCTACCGCACCGTCTACCACAAATACAACCCCGATTTCCAATACGGCAGCTTATGAAGGAGCTATTGCAGCATTCGGAAGAGATATCAGCAGTATGTTTGATATCAATGCTACAACTGGAAGCATCACTTGGGAAACGATAGGTACGGCTCCCAATCGTGAAGTGATTGTTCAATGGAAAAATTTCCGTCCCAACAACAGCACTTCTACTACATCTGCGTATGCATTTTCGTTCCAGATCAGGCTTCATGAAACATCTAATGTTATCAATACAGTCTATGAAACGGGTTCTTATATAGTCGGAAATACAAGTATTTCAGGAACAGCCCAGATCGGACTGAGAGGAACTTCCAATGCAGATTATAACAACAGGCTTAATGCCACAACACTGGAATTTATAAATTCTACGGCAGGTACAGCGAACACCAGTTCACAGAATTTTAATACCGTAAATGCCACTCCGGGAATGCCGTCCTCAGGATTAACTTACACTTGGACACCTCCAACGTGCTGGGTTCCGCAGGCGATAACAGTTACATCAACAACTACAAGTACTGCAGCGATCACCTGGACGGCTCCAAGCTCTGCTCCATCTAGTTATGATATTTATTACAGTACTTCATCTACACCGCCGACATCTTCTACGCCGCCGACAATACCTAATGTTACGGGAACATCAGCAACATTAACAGCATTGGCTCCGGCAACGACCTATTATGTTTGGGTAAGATCAAACTGTGGTGCAGGAGATACTAGTGTTTGGTCTTTACAGTCGGTTCAGTTTACAACGGCTTGTCAACCGCCTGTCATATCATCTACTACACCGGCTACCGTTTGTCCGGGAAGTTCAGCGACATTGTCTGCAATGACAACGGATCCGACCGCTATCCTGACTTGGTATGATGCAAGCACGGGTGGAAATGTGGTAGGAGCAGGATCAACGTTTACAACACCTGCGTTGTCTGCAACGACACCATATTATGTTTCTGCAAGTAACGGAACTTCAATGTTTGTAGGGCCGCAAAACCCGAATTCATTAACGGCTCCGGCTACTACAGGAGCTATTACGACGTATTATATTCAGTTTGAAGTAACAAATCAGGCGGTAACTTTGGTTTCTACCGATGTATTTCCGGCTTCGGCAGGACAAAGCACCACACTGGAAATTTTACAGGGGCCGACGACTTTTAATGTTATTAATACAATTCCTTTTACTTCGACCATTGCAAGTGACGGAACGACTCCGCAAACGGTTCCTATTAATATGCTGCTGACTCCGGGAACGTACAGAATGAGAATTTCCGGTGGAAACTATTACAGAAACTATCAGAGTAATGCGGTTTTCCCATATTCGATTCCTAATTTCAGCATTACAACGGGATCTAATGTAGCTTCGAATTCTTATTATTTTATGTATAATCTGAAAGTAAACTCCGGATGTGAATCTGCAAGAACTGCGGTAACGGCAACAGTAGATGTTAATTGTTTATCTACTTCCGAAGTGAAAGCTAAAGATATGATGAAAATATATCCGAATCCTTTTACAGATGTCATTCATATCGACAGACCTGAAATGGTAAAATCGATACAGGTGACCGATGCTTCCGGAAAATTAATTAAAAATAATATGCTTCCGGAATCTGTTATTAAGCTTAATGATCTTCCTCAAGGTTTATACATCCTGATTCTTGATATGAAAAACGGAACCAGACAATCCGTAAAAGCAATTAAGAAATAACAATAAAAAAACGGCTCTTCATCGGAGCCGTTTTTATTTTTAATTATTGTCCCTGCTGCATCACGCCGCCGTTATCTTCTTTTTTGGTACTGTTTAAAATGTTTGGATCTTCTTTCGCCAGCTTATTTTTGGTTGGAATTTTATAATTGATAGAAAGTCCGAAATTTCTCGTATCATACTTATTTCTCATATAAACTGCTTCTCCTGAAGGTGGATTAGAACGCACCTGCATTACCTGTCCGTTGAAAATGTCATTGGCAAAAACAGAAACCGTCAGGCGATTATCCATGAATTTTTTCGTTAACGTAATATCAAGCGAGTTGTTGAATGGCTTTTCTGCCGTAAAGTAGAAATATCCCGCTTTCGGGGTCAAATAACTGTAATTTGCCGTCAGTTTTATATCTTTCGGCAAGATCAGCTGAGTCATAATATTAAAGATCCAGAAGCCTTTATTGTTCAGATTATCAATATCATGCTTTTGATATCCGGCGTATAGATACATGAAATTAATCTTATCAGGATTAAAATTAAACTTCATAATCTCGCTGATCGGCTTGCTGAAAATCATAAACGGAACCGGAAGTCCGACATTAAAGTTATGAATTTTCATATTTGAGATATTCACCTGCTCATTGAATAGATTTTTACCGTCTTTTCTGATGATCTGCGCCACCTGGTTGCTTGCAGAACTCACACTATATCCGATGAATGCATAATCAAACGCAGAAACTTTCAATTCATAATTATCAAAAATCGTCGGCTGAAGATTCGGGTTACCCGTTACCTGTGTATTTGGTCCCTGGAATGTCGTGTTATTCGGATTTAAGGCAGAAATACTCGGTAAGCTGATCTTTTTATTATAATTCGCAGAAACATACACTTGGTTCATTAAATTATACTGAACGCTTGCATTCGGGAATAATTTAAATTTATTAAAAGGAATTAAGTCTTTCTGAACCACCGCATTCGTACTGTCAAGAACTCTCGTAACTCCTGAAATATCATAGTTTTCCGCACGCGTTCCTAAAATGAAGTCAAACTTTTTCAGCTTAGCCTGAAATTCCAGATACGTTGCTGTCGTTTGTCTTTTGTATTCTAAGTTGGTTAAGCCTTTGCTTTCCGTATCAAAATCCTGATTTTCATACAACCCTCCCAAGCTTACTTTTCCACCATCTAGAATTTTTAAGGGTTGGGAATAATCAACTTTAAAATTGGCAATTTTCATATCAGATCTATTGCTCAAAACCCGTCCTCCGACGATATAGTAAGATTCTTCTGGGTCGAAATATTTTCCCTCTCTGAAGATATTATCCTGATCAAATTTGCTGCTGGATTTTGTATATCCAAACTGGAAATCCAATTTCTGAGCTTTATCGTCAAAACGTTTTTGATAGGTAACAACAGCCTCCTGTCTTGTGTTTAATGTATGTGCTGCATCCGATGCATTAAAAATAAAATCTCTGTAAGTATATTCCTGTGGATCAGTATTTTCAATCGGGATTTTTACATTACCTTCACCGTCACTCAGCGTATAGTTGTCGTTATTATTGTGATAAATGTCGTAATTCAGTAGCAATCTGTCCATTCCCAGATCAAAAGTCAAACCTGATTTTGCAAAATATCCACGGCCATATCGGTCTGTATTGCTTCGTAACAAGTCATTCTGATTGGTTGTAAGCATACTTTCACGGTAGTTCTGTCCAAAATTTAATTGCCAGCCGAACAGTTTATTTCTGGCATTCAGATTCATGGAATTGCTCGTTCTGCTTCTGAATTTATCATAATTTGTAAAAGAATAATTCCCTGAATACGTTGCTGTTAAATATTTATTTGCATTTTTATTCGTAATGATATTCATGATGGCTCCGCCTGAAGTTGCCGGAAATTCTGCTCCGGGTTGGGTGATCACTTCAATTCTGTCGACAGAGTTTGCGGGCATACCTTCAAGAAAAGAATTCAGTTCGTTGGAAGTAATATTTAAAGGTCTTCCATTTAAATAAACATCAAGAACTTTCCCCTGATACATCATTCCTGCGATGTCGGTAGATACCAGTCCGGGAAGTTTTTTTATCCCTTCCAACACATTTCCGTTATTCAGCTGAGGTTGTTCCGAAAAATCGAAAATTGTACGATCGGCTTTTTGTTCAACGGCTTTTTTAGTTTTGGTGATGGTGACACCTTCTATTTGCTTTTCTTTGGTATGACTATTAGTTTTTTCCTGGGCATACGTGAATATGGTTCCCAAAAAAAGTGATGCAATAATAGTTTTTTTCATAATGTTTTTTCTACTTCTTCTAATTTGTTAGACGCAGAAAAATGATTTTTGTTACAAAGAATGTCTTTTGGATTTTTTAATTTTTTAGTAAAGATTAAAATTTTATTAAAATATAAAATCCTTCGACTCCGTTCAGGATAACACTGAAAAATCACTATGAATATTTTTAAACAGTTAGTATTAGCGGTGTCATCCTGATCGCGAAGCTGTCGAAGGATTTTAATTAATTTTTAAAACTAAAATAAAAAAGCAACTCCAAAATTGAAGTTGCTTTTTCTATGATTAAATTAAATCTAGCAATTAATTTTTTTCTTGTTGTTTAATCAAATTCAGGGCAGAACCCGCCTTGAACCAGTCAATCTGCTGATCGTTGTACGTATGGTTTGCTATGATAATATCTTTAGTTCCGTCTGCGTGGATGAACTCTAAAGTCAATTGTTTTCCAGGAGCAAACTGATCAAGATCTAAGAAGTTGATCACATCGTCTTCTAAAATTTTATCGTAATCAGCTTCATTAGCAAAAGTTAACCCCAACATTCCTTGTTTTTTAAGGTTCGTTTCATGGATTCTCGCAAATGATTTTACCAATACTGCTTTTACTCCAAGGTGTCTTGGCTCCATGGCTGCATGTTCTCTTGAAGAACCTTCACCATAGTTCTGATCTCCCACAACGATTGAAGGCACACCAGCAGCTTTGTAAGCTCTCTGTACGGCAGGAACTTCTCCATATTCTGCAGTCAATACATTTTTCACCTTATTGGTTTCCATATTGAAAGCATTTACAGCTCCGATCAACATGTTGTTTGAAATATTGTCCAAGTGACCTCTGTATTTCAACCATGGTCCAGCCATAGAAATGTGGTCGGTTGTACATTTTCCGAAAGCTTTAATTAAAAGTCTTGCTCCGGTAATGTTTTTGCCATCCCAAGCCGGGAATTCTTCTAATAACTGAAGTCTGTCAGAAGTCGGGCTTACGTTTACAACAACAGAAGATCCGTCAGCAGATGGAGCCTGATATCCGTTGTCATCTACCGCAAATCCTTTTGCAGGTAATTCAAAACCTTGAGGTTCGTTTAATTTTATCTGTTCTCCGGATTCGTTGGTTAACGTATCTGTGATTGGGTTAAAGTCTAATCTTCCAGAGATTGCGATGGCAGCTACCATTTCAGGAGAGGCTACGAAAGCGTGAGTATTCGGGTTACCGTCTGCTCTTTTTGCAAAGTTTCTGTTGAAAGAGTGAATAATTGAATTTTTCTCTCCTTTTTCAGCACCTTCTCTGTCCCATTGTCCGATACAAGGTCCACAAGCGTTGGTAAAGATTCTTGCATTTTCAAATTTTCTGAAAGAATCTAAGAAACCGTCTCTTTCTGCTGTGAATTTCACCTGCTCAGATCCGGGATTGATACCCAGGATAGCTTTAGGTTTAACTCCTTTAGCAACAGCATCTTCCACGATAGAAGCTGCTCTTGATAAATCTTCGTAAGAAGAGTTGGTACAAGAACCGATCAAAGCCCATTCTACTTCTAATGGCCATCCGTTGGCTTCAGCTTTCGCTCTGAATTCAGAAACCGGTGTAGCTAAATCCGGAGTGAAAGGTCCGTTCAGGTGAGGAGCCAATTCAGAAAGGTTGATTTCTATTAATTGATCGAAATATTGTTCAGGGTTTGCATATACTTCTGCATCACCTGTTAAGTGTTCAGCAATTTTGTCAGCTGCATCTACAACATCCTGTCTTCCTGTAGCAGCCAGATATCTTCTCATTGAATCATCGTATCCGAAAGTAGAAGTTGTAGCCCCGATTTCAGCACCCATGTTACAGATTGTTCCTTTACCTGTTGCCGAAAGAGATTCTGCTCCTTCTCCGAAATATTCTACGATGCATCCTGTTCCTCCTTTTACAGTAAGGATTCCTGCAACTTTTAGGATAACGTCTTTTGCGGAAGTCCAGCCAGACATTTTACCTGTTAACTTTACCCCAATTAATTTTGGCATTTTAAGTTCCCAAGCCATTCCTGCCATTACGTCTACCGCATCAGCACCACCTACACCGATAGCAACCATTCCTAAACCTCCTGCATTTACCGTATGAGAGTCTGTACCGATCATCATACCTCCGGGGAAAGCATAATTTTCTAATACAACCTGGTGGATAATTCCGGCACCCGGCTTCCAGAAACCGATTCCGTATTTATCGCAAACTGAACTAAGGAAGTTGAAAACCTCTGAGTTTTTGTTGATACCTTCCTGTAAATCTGCTTCTGCACCTATTCTCGCCTGAATCAAGTGATCGGCGTGAGCAGTTGAAGGAACAGCAACTTTAGCTTTTCCTGCCTGCATGAATTGCAAAAGTGCCATCTGTGCAGTTGCATCCTGCATGGCTACTCTGTCTGGTGCGAAGTCTACATAAGAGTTTCCTCTTTCATGTACTTTTGTAGCATTCCCTTCCCAAAGGTGGGTGTAAAGGATTTTTTCTGAAAGGGTAAGAGGTTTTCCCACGATTTGTCTTGCCGCAGCAATTCTCTCAGGGTAACGCTCATACACCTTTTTGATCATATCAATATCAAAGGTCATATCTGTTAAATTAATGTTTATACATTTATATTGACAGCTGAAACATGTTGTCTGATTTATTTAACAAGCTCCTTGATAGGAGGTGCAAATTTAGTCAGATCAATGCCCTCAACTGCAGCTTTATATTCATCTATATTAGGAATTCTTCCAATGATGGCAGATAAAACAACAACCGGTGTTGAAGCCAATAAAGATTCTCCTTTTTTACGTTCGGAATCTTCAACTACTCTTCCCTGGAAAAGGCGGGTAGAAGTTGCTAATACGGTGTCTCCTTTAGCTGCTTTTTCCTGGTTACCCATACAAAGGTTACATCCCGGACGCTCAAGGTACATCATATTTTTATATTCAACACGAGCTTCGCCTTTAGGAGCATTATCATCAAATTCGAAGCCAGAGTATTTTTCTAAAAATTCCCAGTCTCCTTCCGCTTTTAATTCATCAATAATATTATAAGTCGGAGCGGCTACCACAAGAGGAGCGTTGAATTCTACTTTACCTTGTTGTTTTTCAATGTTTTTAAGCATTTGAGAAACGATTTTTAAATCTCCTTTGTGTACCATACAAGATCCTACAAATCCAAGATCTACTTTTTTCTCACCTCCGTAATAAGAAAGCGCTCTGATCGTATCGTGAGTGTATCTCTTCGAAACATCTTCGTTGTTTACATCCGGGTCAGCAATCATCGGTTCTACGATGACGTCAAGATCTACAACTACTTCTGCGTAATATTTTGCATTTGCATCCGGAGTTAACGCTGGTTTTTCGCCAGATTTAATTTCTGCAATTCTCTTGTCTGCTTTTTCAATTAATCCTTTAAGAACCTGGTTTTTATTATCCATACCCTTGTCGATCATGATCTGGATTCTGCCTTTTGCAATTTCCAATGATTCGATCAAAGTATTGTCTTCAGAAATATTAATGGAAGCTTTAGCCTTCATTTCGGCAGTCCAGTCTGTAAAGGTAAATGCCTGGTCAGCAGGAAGTGTTCCGATATGAACCTCAATGATTCTACCCTGAAATACGTTTTCCCCTCCAAACTGCTTCAACATCTGAGCCTGAGTTGCATGAACAACATCACGGAAATCCATATGTTCTTTCATTTCTCCTTTGAACGTTACTTTTACAGATTCAGGGATCGGCATAGATGCTTCACCTGTCGCTAATGCAAGAGCAACCGTTCCGGAGTCTGCTCCGAAAGCAACCCCTTTAGACATTCTTGTGTGAGAGTCACCACCGATGATGATCGCCCACTCGTCAACCGTAATATCGTTAAGAACTTTATGAATTACGTCTGTCATGGCGTGATATTTACCTTTCGGGTCACGGGCTGTGATCAAACCGAATTCGTTCATGAATTTCATTAATTTAGGAATATTAGCCTGAGCTTTTTTATCCCAAACGGAAGCTGTGTGACAACCTGACTGATAAGCACCGTCAACGATCGGAGAAATCACAGTTGCCGCCATCGATTCCAATTCCTGAGAAGTCATCAAACCGGTTGTGTCCTGAGATCCAACGATGTTTACCTGTACACGAACATCAGATCCTGCATGTAAAACTTTTCCCGGCGTGATGCCAACAGCATTTCTGTTGAAGATTTTTTCAACCGCTGTAAGACCCTGCCCTTCATGAGAAATTTCTTTAGATGGAGCAAAAACCAACGGAGCTTCAATTCCTAAAACCTGAGCTGCGAATGTTTGTAATTTTTTACCAAATACAATGGCGTAAGAGCCACCAGCTTTGATGAATTCCATCTTTTGCGGAGTGAAAGATTTAGTAAGGTCTATTAATTCTTTATCTCCGTTATATAATTTTTTTGTTTTTGTATTAATGGTAAGAACCGTTCCTGTAGCTACCGAATAAGCTTCTTCAAGAACAACTTCTCCGGCTTCATTACGAATAGGATTTCCGTTTTCGTCAACTTTTTTCACCCAGTTTTTAAGGTCGATACCGATGCCTCCGGTAACGTCAACTGTCGTAAGGAAAATCGGAGAAATACCGTTTGTACCTCCAACAATCGGAGCGATATTTACGAATGGTACGTACGGACTTGCCTGTTTTCCTGTCCAGAGAGCAACATTGTTTACCCCTGACATACGAGATGAGCCAACACCCATTGTTCCTTTTTCTGCAATAAGCATTACGCTTGCATCAGGATGCTGTGCCTGTAAAGCTTTGATTTCTGCCTGTGCTTCAGGAGTGATCATACATTTTCCGTGCAATTCACGGTCGGATCTCGAGTGAGCCTGATTTCCCGGAGAAAGTAAATCTGTTGAGATGTCTCCTTCACCCGCGATGAACGTTACGACTTTAATTTCCTCAGCAACTTCAGGAAGTTTGGTGAAGAATTCAGCCTGCGCGTAGCTTTCAAGGATTTCTTTTGCGATTTCGTTACCGCTATGATATGCTTCCTTCAGACGGTTTGTATCCGCTTCATAAAGGAAAACCTGAGTTTTAAGAACTTTTGCCGCTTCTTTAGCAATAGCAACATCGTTACCTAAAGCCAGATCTAATAATACTTCGATTGACTTGCCGCCTTTCATGTGAGACAGCAATTCAAAAGCAAAAGCGGGAGATATTTCTTCTACTACGGATTCACCAAGAATAATTTCTTTTAAAAACTTAGCTTTTACAGCGGCAGCACTTGTTGTTCCGGGTAAAGTGTTATAAATAAAAAATTTAAGAGAATCAGCTCTGTGCTCATTAGCTGTATCTTTAATCTGTGCAATGATTTCACTTAATAGTTCTGCACTGTCGATTGGCTTTGGATGAAGCCCTTGGTTTTTACGTTCTTCAATTTCTTGGATGTAATCCTGATAAATATTCATAATAATAGAAGTCTTTTCAATTGTAAATGTAGAGTTGAAACAGTTGTTTATGTACTGTCATTTTTCTTAACAGTGTTTAAATTACAATAAAATTATTTAAAGCTGCCGCAAAAAAACGACTGTAGTGATACAACATAATCTACTTCATTCAAAATGTGAGATAATGCTCCGTCTTAAAGGTTAAGTATATGATTTTCGGGAGTGTAAGCGGCTTACCTGCGATCTGTCTTATTGTAAAAACTCTCTTTGGGCTAAGATTTGTACACTTTTTTGATATCATTAATGATCAAAAAATCATATCTCCAAAACGTTTTTAGATTATCAAACACTTAAAAATGTTCCCAAATTTACGGATTTTTAATATTTTCTGCACTTGAAATTATTTAGATTCTTTATAAATATGAATTTTATATTTTCTATTTTTGGTCATATTTTTGTAAGTAAATGGTGAATATGAAAAATGTAGTTCAATTTTTGTGTGTATTTATTTCAGTTTTTGTTTTTTCGCAGGCCAAATCTGTGAAGAAACTGCCGATTAAAAACACCACAAAAACTGCAGGTAAAAAGACATTGACAGCACCGAAAACTTCTGATCTTGTCATTATCAATAAGGAGCTTCCTGTATTAATTCCGAAAAAGAAAGACGGAAATTTTGGCTATGTCAACCAAAAAGGGAAGTTTGTCATTCCTCCTCAATATCATATTGCGGTTTTTTTCTATGAAGATTGTAATCTTTTAAATTCTCCTAATGAAAAAGTAAGAAAATTCGGGACAGCAGAATACGCGACTGTAGAAAAAGATGAAATATCATACAGAATAGATAAAAAAGGGAAAAGAGTGTATCAATTTAAACAATCCGATCTTGCTCAATGTGCTCCTAAAGAATATACTCAACAGCTGTTTCAGGCGTATGTTTTAAATGGTTTTTATGGAATTATAGAAAAATCTAAATTTAAAGATCCTAAAGATTATAAGCAGTTCCAGGTCTATCCTCAATACGATTATTTATATATTCTGGAAGGGGATGATGTTGTAAACCCGATGATTATTGCTTCTAAAAATGATGCTTTCGGAGTAATCGATGTTAATAATAATATTATTATCCCTTTTGAATATTCTGATATCAAACGTAATTTCAGCTGGAAACTGGGCAGAATGTTTGATGTTTCTAAGGATGGGAAGGATTATTATTATATTGATTCTAAAAACAAAACTTATTAAACACAAATTTTACGAATTTTTTCACGAATATCACGAATTGGTGCTGAGCAGAGTCGAAGTATCTATAAAATTAAAATTAATTAAAATCCATTTAAACCAAAAAACTCTTCACCCCAAAAACCAATTCCCAACATATCATTAATTTTTCGTAATTTTGCGGCTGAAATAAAGGGGTGCTGTAACAGGCTGAGATTATACCCAATGAACCTTGAACGGGTAATGCTGTTTAGGGAAGTTAAATGTACCGATGGAACAATATAACAATGTGCCAATTTGATTGTTAGACTGTTAAATTGATAAATTGCTACATTATTTAATCTGCCCCTTTTATTCATTAAATTTTAAAAATTTATAGAATGAAAGGATTATTTTTTTTAGGGCTTACCGTTGGCTCGTTCGCTTTTTTACGGGCGCAAAATACCGATTCCTTGAAAGTAAAGGAAATCGAAGCTGTTAATTTTACCAAGAGACTTCCTGTTGCTAAAGAAATCATCAACGTTGCCAAAGATGTTGACAGCAGAAATTTGGGACAGGATTTACCCATTCTTCTTAAAAACCAAACTTCCATCATTTCTACTTCTGATGCCGGAAACGGTGTTGGTTACACGGGTTTCAGAATTCGTGGGGTTGCGGGAAGCGCTATCAATGTGATGATGAATGGAGTTCCGTACAATGATTCTGAAAGTCAGGGAACTTTCTTCGTGAATGTACCGGATCTCACGAGCTCGGCTTCACAAATCGTGATCCAAAGGGGAGTGGGAACTTCCAACAACGGAGCGGCTGCGTTTGGAGCAAGCATCAATGTACTTTCCAAAGATCCGGAAGAGAAATTTTATTTTAAGACAGATGACAGTTACGGCTCATTTAATACCTATAAATATTCTGCGGAAATAGGTTCCGGGAAATTCTGGGGAAACAGGCTTTCTGTGATGGGACGGTATACCCATATTAATTCTGACGGATACATCGACAGGGCTTTCTCAAAATTAGATTCTTACAATTTCACGGCTTTGTATGAAGAAGGGAACACAAAAATTCGTCTGATGGCTTTCGGAGGAAAAGAAAAAACATATCAGGCGTGGAATGGAATCGACAGAAAAACTTGGGAAACAGATCCGAAATTCAATTATTCCGGGGCAATTTATGATTCCAATTGGGAAAATATTGTTGGGTTTTATGATAATGAGACGGATAATTACAGACAAAGCCATTATCAGTTGCTTTGGGAACAGAAATTCAATGACCGTTGGAATCTGGAAACAACCTTGCATTATACAAAAGGAAAAGGATACTACGAAAACTACAAGCAGGGCGATCCTTTTGCGAGATACAATTTACCGGATTTTAACGGAGAGGAATATTCGGATTTTATCAGGAAAAAATGGCTGAATAACGATTTCTATGGTATCGTTTCAACACTTTACGGAAAACTGGGAATGGTGGACGTTAATTTCGGAGCCGTTGCCAATCAATACTACGGAAGGCATTTTGGAAATGTTACCGGGGTTTTCTTCCCGCAGATTGATGAGCACGAATATTACAGAAACCGTTCTGTGAAAAACGAGGTTGCAGGATTTGCAAAGGCTTTGGTAAGGGTAAATGATTTCGAATTCTTCGGAGATTTACAGTTGAGAAATATCGATTATAATACGAAAATTATCACTGTCGGAGACGATGAAGGAGCGAATCTGGACAAAAACTGGCTGTTTTTCAATCCGAAATTAGGGGTGAATTATAAAATAGCAAGAGGGAAAGTTTTCTTCTCCTATGCACACGCTCACCGCGAACCCAACAGAGACGATTTATTAGCCAATAATGATGTAAAAGCGGAAAAATTACATGATTTTGAAGCAGGTATTGAAAGACAATTCGGTATTGTATCGTTTACGGCGAATTTATATTATATGTATTACGTTAATCAGTTAGTCTTGAATGGCGAACTGAACAATGTCGGAGCATTCATCAGAACCAACTCCGGGAAAAGTTACAGAAGCGGGATCGAATTGGGTGCCTTGGCAAAACTTTCGAAGCAGTGGGAACTGACGGGTAATGTCAGCTTCAGCAACAACAGAAACTTGGATTTTAAAATCGAAAACGAAACGGAAGTAAAAGATCTTGGAAACACGCAGATTTCTTTCTCTCCGGACATTATCGCGAATTTGGGATTGAAATTCAGTCCGAATAAAAATTTCATGTTTGCTTTGATGAATCAATACGTTGGAAAACAATATCTGGATAATTCGGAAGATGAAAATTTGCAATTAAAAGATTATCTTTTGACGGATTTTAATGCGCAATATCAGTTTAAAATCAAAAACAATGACATTGCATTGAAACTTTTGGTGAATAATATTTTCAACAAAAAATATGTGAACAACGGTGCGGTTTATGACGGCACTCCTTACTATTTTTCCCAGGCCGGAACCAATTTCATGTTCGGGATCAGCTGGAAAATTCAGTAATCAATCAGGCTATATTTAAAATAATTATAGTAAAAAGTAAAAGTTAGATTTTTTAAGGCTGCCTCGGCAGTCTTTTTTATTTTACAAAACTCTCCAACGCTCCACTCTCAAACTCCCTCATTATCAAATCCTCTCACGCAATAAGGAGCTATTTCCCGCTATCCACTATATCTTTTTTGTTACGGCCTCCGCTTTGCTCCGGCCGCAACAAAAAAGGATGCCGTTCCTATCGGGGCTAGGGTTGCAGTCGGGATTTGAGCATTAAGGTTAACCATTAACTTCGTCATGCTGAAAGCATCTAGCCACGACCTTTTTCCATTAATTTTTTAGGAAATTAGCTTTTTTACAATATTAAAAACCTGAAAGATCAATAGGAACGGGCTTTAGCCCGTTCATCATAACAGAATATCCGAATTGGCTTTAGCCAAAACCTGCAGAAAAAGCCCTGTCAAGGTTCCAAACCTTGACAGGGCTCACAACCCTGAAAAAAATCAATCTCCGTTTCTTTTCATCTTTAAAATAAAGAATTCCAAACAATATCAAACATACATTGCCAATTTGAAAATCTCTGAAAATTAAAACAATTTTAAACTCTTATTCACAATAAATAAATCTCACAAAAAGTCACGAAAAAGTCATAAATTTGCCACCAAATGAATATTTCAGCTTACATTTTAGAATATTTGAAACAGTTTGGGACAGTTACGGTTCCGGGTTTTGGAGTGTTTTCTCTTGAGAACTCCAAGGCAATTATCAATTCCGAAAATGGGAGCATCCTTCCTCCTGCAAGTAAAATTGTTTACACACCGGATTACGAAGTGAAATCCGATGAACTGGCGGCTTTTATCGCAAGCCAGAAACAGATGCCATTGGAAGCTTCAAAAACAGATCTGCAGATCCAGACAGACTTTTGGAAGAAAAAGTTGCAGGCAGATCAAATCCTGGAAATTCAGGGCTTAGGAACGATCTTTATTGAAGACGGAGAAACTCATTTTAAAGGAAACAGGCTGCAATCTGACCATCCTGATTTTTACGGTCTTGAAGAAATTAAAATTTCAGACATTAATAATAAAAACCTGAAACAAAATGTACCCGTAAATTCTGAAAAGGATTATACATTCAACAAATCAATTCTTTGGGCTTTCCTGATTATTATTCCGGTTTTAGGGATTTTGTATGTGGCTTACACGCAGCAGGAACTTCTTTTCGGGAAAAAATCCTTTGACAAAACCAATATTTCTGTGCAGACAAAAACCCACAGGATCGAAAAAGATACGGTGAAGGTACATCCGTATACTCCGCCGGTTGCAGATTCTTTGAAAAAAGACTCGGTGGTACAGCAACCAGCTCAGCCGGTAACGGAAAAAGGTGTCAAAACTCTGACAACCAAAAACAACAACACTAAGACGAAATGGCAAAAGTAAAAAAGGCGTCAGAATCACTGACTATCATGACCAATATTGTTCTTCCGAACGAAACAAATTCTCTGAGAAACCTTTTCGGAGGTGAGCTTCTAGCAAAAATGGATCGTTGTGCATCGATTTCTGCTGCAAGACATTGCGAAAGAAGGGTTGTTACGGCTTCTGTAAACCACGTTTCTTTCAATCACCCGATTCCGGAAGGTGGAGTTGTGGTGCTGGAATCTAAAGTTTCCAGAGCATTTTCAACTTCCATGGAAGTATATGTTGATGTTTGGCTGGATGATCCCATCAATCAGAAAAAAGTGCATACCAACGAGGGAATTTATACTTTTGTAGCAGTAGATGAATTCAACAGACCGATTCCGATTCCTGATATGATTCCGGAAACAGAAGAGGAAATATCAAGACACGCAGCAGCTTTCAGAAGAAAAGAACTGTCATTGATTCTTTCCGGAAGAATGAAACCTTTAGATTCTGTGGAATTGAAGAAATTGTTCCAGGAACCTCAAGAGCCAAAGAAAGACAAAAAATAAAAAAAATATTTTATAAGATTAATGCTTTTAAACTTTGCTGAGTGTTAACGCCTTTGTGAGCTTTAAAAGCATTTTTTATATATTGACTTTTTTGAAGTTTTTTCCCGCTTGGAATTTATACTGAGCCTGCCGAAGTGCTATATCTTTTTGGTTACGGCTCCGCTTCGCTCCACCGCAACTAAAAAGGATGTCGTTCCAATCGGGGCTAGGGTATTTGTCGTTATTTCAAGAGTCAAAGCCTTGTCAAGGTTTTAAACCTTGACAAGGCTCACAACTTCAACACCCTGTTTGTCATCCTGAAAGGATCCAAATTCGAATCATACTAGGTTTAGATGCTTCCAGCATGACAAGCATTGTGAAAAAAACTTAGCATAAAAAACATAAAACGTTACATAAGTTTAATAAAATCTTCGCGAACTTTGCATTAAGACAAATATTGTAGAAATGAAAATTTTACTTTTAGATAAAAACCACCCATTAATCACCGAACAGCTTTTAGCAAAAAACTTCATTTTGGAAGAAGATTTCATGTCTTCATACGATGAGGTTTGCAGCAAAATTGAAAACTACGACGGGGTTATTATCCGAAGCCGAATTCCTTTAGATAAAAACTTTTTAGAAAAAGCAAAAAATCTGAAATTCATTGCGAGAGTAGGAGCCGGAATGGAAAATATCGATATTCCCGTTGCTGAAAAGTTGGGAATTCAGTTGATCAATTCTCCGGAAGGGAACAGAGATTCGGTCGCAGAGCACGTTGTCGGAATGTTATTAATTTTAATGAACCGGCTGTTCATCGCTTCCCAGGAAGTAAAAAACGGAATCTGGCTTCGTGAAGAAAACAGAGGCGACGAATTACTCGGGAAAACCGTTGGACTCATCGGTTACGGAAATATGGGAAAAGCCACGGCAAAAAGACTTTCGGGGTTTGGCTGTAAAGTGATTTTTCATGATATTTTACCTGATCTTTCTGATGAATATGCAACTCAGGTTTCTTTAAAGGAATTAAAAGAACAGGCTGGGGTTTTAAGCTTACATATTCCATTGACTGATGTTTCCTATTATTTAATAGATGGACCATTCATTTCCGATATGAAAAACGATTTCTATTTTGTGAATACAGCAAGAGGAAAAAATGTAGAAACTAAAAGTTTAGTTGAAGCGTTAAAAGCCGGAAAAGTAAAAGGCGCATGTCTCGACGTTCTGGAATACGAAAAGTCATCTTTTGAAAATCTCGAAACAGAAAATGAAGACTTAAAATATTTGTTAGAGTCCGAAAAAGTGATCGTTACACCACACATCGCTGGCTGGACGCTTCAAAGTAAAGAAAAACTGGCGCAGGTGATTGTCGATAAGATTGTCGCGCAGTTTGTGCAATGAATTTTAAATGCTTCGAGAGCCTCAGCATTACATCTCTAATACTAATCATTTTAATTTAGTAGTTGTTTTTTAATGCTGTCAGGCTGAGGTTCTCAAAGCATATATACAAAGAATACAAAACAATTTTCACCTTTCCTTCATCTCACCATTTTATGTTAAATAATTCATAATTTACCCTCAACATAAAATAATTATTTTGAGTTTTATTAAATTGCCGCTCATTTTTGAAACTCATGAAGAAGTGTAATTTTGTACTCATTTTAACTGCCTTTTTATTCCTTTTCTCCTGCAAAAACAAATCTGAAAGCAACGAAACTGTTGTCGGAAATACGACCGATCTCCCTAATTACGGGAATGTAGATTTAAGTAAAGTTTTTACCAAAGGTGACAGCCAGATTTCGGATAAAGCATCATTGGTTCGTTACATCGATCAGTACTACAACAAAGTTTGGGTAGGAAGTAATTTGAGTGGTGGAATATTGGTGGCAAAAGGAGACGATATTCTTTATGAAAATTACAGAGGTTTCGCAAGAGAAGATAATCAAAAAGTAATTGACAAAAATACGCCGCTTCATGTAGCATCCGTTTCAAAAACATTGACGGCGATGGCAATGCTTAAATTGATAGAAGCCGGGAAAATAAAATTATCAGATCATTTAACACAGTTTTTCCCCGGGTTTCCTTATCCGAATGTTACCGTTAAAACATTATTAGACCAAAGAAGCGGTCTTCCGAAATACGAATATTTTATCACAAAAATTCAACCGGCTCCGGCAGAACTTTCAAAACAATTCATCACCAATGAAGATGTATTGAATATGATTATCAAATACAAACCTGAGCTGGCAAGAGAAACAGATACGGGATTTATGTATTGCAATACAAACTACGCCTTACTGGCTTTGCTGGTAGAAAAAATAACGAAAAAGGCGTTCCCGCAAGCAATGAAGGAAATGATTTTTGATCCTTTAAAAATGAAAAACACTTTTATTTTTCAGGAAAAAGATATTCCGACGGCTTCTCAGTCGTTTTATTACGGAGGGAACAGGTTGTATCCTTTAGACAGGCTGGATCTTATTTACGGTGATAAAAATGTCTACACGACGCCAAGAGATTTGTATAATTTTTCAAAGGCAATGTTTTCAAAAGATTTTTTAAATCAGGATTTGATGGAAATGGTTTTCACGCCTTACAGCAATGAAAAATTCGGGATGAATAATTATGGTCTTGGTTTCAGGATGAAAATTTTTGATAACGGTGAAAAACTGACCTACCACAACGGTTGGTGGCACGGAACGAATTCTGTTTTTGCCCATTTATTAAAATCAAAAGTGACGATTATTGCGATCGGGAATAAATATTCAAACAGAGTATATACAGCGCTGGCTTTGTCGGGATTATTTGAAGATTTCCCGCCTCAGAAAGACAAACTTCACAGCATCATGAGCGAGGATAAGGATACTTTGAACAGTCATAGCGAAGTTTATGGAGAATAATGTTTATTTTTGCTTAAACATATTCATGAAAAGACTTCTTCTATTATTCGTCATCGGTTTTCTTTTGCAGTCTTGTGCGAGAGTAGGGTCGCCTGTTGGTGGGCCAAAAGATTCACTGGCTCCGAAATTTTTAAGTTCAAACATTGATACAACAAGAATTAATGTTTCCAGAGATATCAGAGAACTCCGCCTTGATTTTGATGAATATATAACATTGAAGGATATTAATAAAAATCTGATTATTTCTCCGCCTATTAAAAGCATTACAAGAATTATCCCCTCCAATATTGCGAACAAGTTTATTCTGATTCAATGGAAGGATACTTTGCAGGCAAATACGACCTACAATTTCAATTTCGGGAATTCGATTGCAGATAATAATGAAGGAAATATTTTGCGATATTTCAATTTTGCCTTTTCTACGGGAGATAAGCTGGATGATTTGTACATCAGCGGGGAAGTTAAGGATGCTTTGTCTATTAAAAAAGGAAGTGAAAATAAGTTTGTGGTTGGCTTGTATCAGGCAAAAGATACCATCGATTACAAACAAAAACCTTATTACATTACAAAGGTGGATGATGATGGGTATTACGAACTGAACTACCTTTCTCCGGGAAAATATAAAATCATTGCTTTCGAAGATGAAAACGGAAATTCTATGTATGATGCAGGAAAAGAAAAAGTTGGTTTCCAGAAAGATCCTCTGGTGCTGGAGAAATCAATTTCAGGACTGAATTTAAAGGTTTACCCTTCCAGAAAATCGTTAAAATATGTTGAAATGAAGGAAACTCCGGGCGGAATTTTAATGACGTTCGAAGGAAGACCAAACGATGTGAAAGTTCTTTCCATTAATGATAAACTTCAGGATATTAAAGTGACGCACAGACCAAAATCAGATTCGGTAAACATCTGGTTTGATGCGGTGAAAAATAATGTCGGACAAGGTACAACGGAGAATTTAAAATTCAGCTATGATGCCGACAAAAAGCAGGACACCGTTTCTGTATTTTATAAGTACAATACGAAAAATGCAATGGACATCAACAGTGATAACGGTGGCGGAATGCTGGCTCCGAAATCAGATTTTAAAATCAGTTCCAATTATTATTTAGATAAAATCAATACCGATAAATGGCTGTTGAGAGCGGAAGGAGATTCTGTAAATACGATACCTTTCACTGCGAAAATTTCAGAAACAAATCCGTATCAGATTTTAGTTAAATCAGATTTTATCTCTGGCAAAAAATATCAGCTGACGGTTCCGAAAGAAACAGTTTCTTCTTTTTATGCTAAAAATTATCAGTCAAAACGTTTTGATTTTGAAGTTGATAAAGTGGAGAATTTTGGTAGTCTGACATTTAAATTACAAAATGCCCCAACTTCCAGCTATTGGATTCAGTTATTGGACACTTCCGATAAAGTTTTGTTTGAAAAATATGCAAAAGGGGATGAGGTTAAATTTAATATCATAAAACCTGGAGAATACATTGTAAGGATTCTGGCAGACAACAATGAAAATAAATATTGGGACGAAGCAGATTTCCAAAACGATGTCTTTGCGGAAGATTCTTATATTTATTACAAAGTGGTAATTGTACGACCGCTTTGGGATAGTGTAGAAGATTGGGATCTGAAGGATACAAGAACATTAGATACATCGAAACTGACGGTTCCTAAAACAACAGCTCCTCCACAGGATGCCAAAAAAACGGACTTGAAGAGTAATAACACAATGCTGACTCCCACGAGGTAAGAAATAATGAAGATCTTTAAACAAATACTTTTCTGGAGCGTGCTTGGTTTTGCGTTGATTCAGTTTATTCCGACGGATAAGATGAATAAACCTGTTGACCACAAACTGAATTTTGTGGATGCCAAACATACCCCTGGAAAAATAAAAGGATTAATAAAAGGAGCGTGCTACGACTGCCACTCGAATGAAACCGTATATCCCAAGTACGCTTACATTGCGCCCGTTTCATGGTCGGTAAAAAGCCACGTAAACGAGGGTCGCGAACATCTCAATTTTTCTGTCTGGGAAACTTATAATAAAGATTTAAAAGAAAATATGTTGAGTAAAACGATCCAGACGATTCAGGGAAAAACAATGCCGATGCCGGGATATATCGTTTATCATAAACAGGCTAATCTTTCCGACGCAGAGAGAACTTTGCTGGTAAAGTATTTCGAGGAAATGCTGAAATCGAAAACGTATTAATTCTCATTTAATTTAAATAAAAAACTCTCACAAATTAGCGGACTGAGCAGATGATTGCGTTAAAAATCTGCATTATTTGCTAATCTGCGAGAGATATTTTTTTCAATAAGAAATTAAATATTCTTCAAATACCCTTCAAAAAAATTTTTCTGAGAATCGAAAGCGATATCTTCAAGATCCAATTCTTTCAAAGGAATCCATACGGCTTCTGAAATTTCAGAAAGCTCAAGATTCACTTCAAATTTTTCCGAAACATGATATTCGTAAAAAAGATCGATCGTATTGTAATCTATCTCTTTGTACTGATATACATTCGGAAGACTTGTCAAGTATTTTAAATTTGAAATATCCACACCCAGCTGCAGTTCCTCAAAAAGCTCTCTTTTGCATGTTTCTTCGGCGCTTTCTTTGGGATCTACAAAACCTCCGGCAAGATCGAGTTTTCCCTTTTTTGGGTCTCTGTTTCTTCTTGTAAGGTAAATTTCATCCTGATATCGTATAACCACAGCTACAGCTCCGGCGACATTATTATACAAGGTGAAATTGCATTCCGGGCAGCTCCATTTTTTTTCACCGTCCCAGTGTAGAGTTTCTTTGCCGCAGCTTGGGCAATATTTCAATATTTTCATTGAACAATATTAATGTTTCTCGGGTGGTAGTTCAGAATGACATCTCTGAGTTCTTCCGTTTTCAAATGCGTGTAGATTTCCGTTGTGGTAATGCTGGAATGGCCGAGCATTTCCTGAATATAACGAAGATCTGCCCCGTTTTGAAGTAAATGCGTAGCAAAAGAATGTCTGAAAGTGTGTGGAGAAATTTTCTTGCTTACCCCCGCTTTATCTGTTAATTCTTTTATAATTAAAAATACGATTACTCTGGACATTGATGTTCCCCTGCTGTTTAAGAAAAGGGTGTCTTCGTACTTTTTATTAATCTTACTTTTTGAACGTACATCCTGAATATAGTTTTCCAGCAATTCTGCCGTATAATCTGCCAAAGGAACGAAACGGGTTTTGTTTCCCTTTCCATTTACCTTGATGTACTGTTCTTTAAAATTAATATTGGAAATTTTCAGATCGATAAGTTCCGAAACACGAAGACCGCATCCGTAAAGTACTTCGATGATGCACTGGTTTCTCTTTCCAAGGTCAGAATTTACCTCAATAGCACTGATAATTTTGTTGATATCAAGAAGGCTTAATGTGTCCGGTAAATACAATCCCAACTTAGGCCCTTCAAGCAGTGCAGCCGGATTATCTTCACGATATTCATCCTCCAAAAGGAATTTGAAGAATGCTTTAATCGATGATATCCATCTTGCCTGAGACCTTTCGCTGAATTTTTGTTTGGAAAGATTGAAGATGTATTCCTGCAGATTTTCGTACCCTATAATATCTGGACCGACGTTTGCCAGATCTTCTTCTGCGTATTCTTTTAGTTTTCTGATGTCTCGAATATAGGCGTCGAGAGTGTTTTCTGAAAAATTTCTTTCGAAGCGAAGAAAGATTTCAAAATCCTTAATTTTTTCATCCCAAGTCATTGTTGTGTTATTTTTTTAGTTCACAGTCCGAAATTTGCTCTATTTCAATGTTATGGTTTCTAAGGAACGATATCCCGTCATCGTCCGAATACTCATTAATATACACCAGCCTCGTGATTCCTGCCTGAAGAATGAGCTTGCTGCATTCTTTACATGGCGAGAGTGTGAGATACAATGTGGCTCCTTTTGCAGATTGTGTGGAAGCTGCTAATTTTAATATTGCATTAGCTTCTGCGTGAAGTACATACCAGTGTGTTTTCCCGTCTCCATCCTCACAGCAGTTTTCAAATCCTGAAGGAGTTCCGTTATAACCATCTGAAATAATCATCCTATCTTTTACGATAAGAGCCCCTACTTGCTTTCGTTTACAGTAGGATAGTTTTGCCCATTCCTGAGCCATTTTTAGATAAGCTTTGTCAAACTTATTCATACAGCAGCATTAGGTTTTTCGAAATAATTTGTATTAAGGTTGATAAGTTTAGAAGTTTGGTTTTCTTTTTTCAAGAAACGCAGAAACTCCTTCTTTTTTATCATCAAGTTCAAAAAGCTCTCCAAAATAGGTAATTTCGGTTTCAAAACCTTTATCCGTATCAGATAAGTTCACAGCGTGAATTGCCTTGGAAATTGCCATCGGTGAATTGTGGGCAATTACGTTTGCTAATTCTTTTGTTTTAGTTAATAATTCTTCAATAGGATATACTTCATTTACCAATCCGGTTTCTTTTGCTCTTTGGGCAGGAACCATTTTGGCAGAGAAGATCATTTCGTTGGCGATGCCTTTTCCTACAAGCTTCGGCAGTCTCTGAGTACCTCCATAACCCGGAATTAATCCCAGTGTTACTTCCGGAAGACCCAATCTTGCATTTTCCGATGCGTATCTGATGTGGCAAGCCATTGCAAGCTCCAGACCTCCTCCCAATGCAAAACCGTTTACGGCTGCAATCACAGGTTTGGTCATATTTTCAATTTTGTTGAATAAAATGTTTTGTCCGTTTCTGGCAAGCTCTTCTGCCTTTTCTTTTCCAAAATCACTAAATTCTTTAATGTCCGCTCCTGCAACGAAAGATTTTTCCCCACTTCCTGTAATGATGATCACCCTACAAGATGGGTCAGAATTTAATTCGTCCAGCGCTGAACTGATTTCCTTAATCGTTTGAGCATTTAATGCATTTAAACTTTCAGGTCTGTTTATAGTAATGATAGATACTTTATCTTCTTTATTTAATAATATATTTTCGTAACTCATTTTCCACATTAAAATATTATCTCGTGCAAATTATAAATTTTTTATAAAAAAAAGGAAAAAATATTAACTTTTTTTCCTCTTAATGAAATTATTGTTCAATATAATTATTTTGAGTGATTCATCATATTGGGATCAATAATGACATTCAGTTGAGATGCCACTTTCATGCCAAGCTCAATATTAGCCCTGAAAAAATGGCATAACTGGCGGTTGATGATCTCGTCTTTTTTTGGTCCGTTGATGGCTCTCATGCTTCCGACAATATTATTGACAAGATTCTGTCGGTCTTCCGGACTCATCGCTTTGGAATAAAGCAATCCGGGCTGAGTATAATGATCGTCATCATTTTCATTTCGGTTGTAAGACGCTACATGAGCGCTGTCCAGTTCATATTCGTAATTTTTATAGGAAATATCTGCTTTGATATCATCAAAACTATTGGGATGATAATTCGGTTTATCCTGATACTGGCTGGAATCTGCCATGAAACCGTCACGCTGATAATTATTAACAGCAAACGGGCATCTGTTCACTTCCAGTTGATGAGAATTCACTCCCACTCTGTATCTGTGAGCATCCGGATAGGAAAATAATCTTCCCTGAAGCATTTTATCGGGTGAAAAGCTGATTCCGTTAATTAAATTGCTTGGTGAAAAAGTAGATTGCTCTACATGAGCAAAATAATTGACGGGAACTTCATTAAGCTCCATTTCTCCCACTTCGATCATCGGGAAATCTTCATGGAACCATACTTTCGTTACATCAAAAGGATTCCATCTGAAATCTCTTGCCTGATCTTCTGTCATGACCTGGATGTACATGGTCCATTTCGGGAAATCTCCATTTTCAATGGCGTTGCAAAGGTCTTCCTGAGCAAAATCAGGATTTTCTCCTGCCATTTTTACCGCTTCAGAATCTGTGAAATTTTTAATTCCCTGCTTTGTTTTGAAATGGAATTTCACCCAAACTCGCTCATTTTTATCATTAATCATCGAGAATGTATGGGAGCCGAAACCGTGCATATGTCTATAGCCATGAGGTGTTCCCCTGTCTGACATTAAAATTAAAACCTGATGCAAAGATTCTGGATTCAGGCTCCAGAAATCCCACATCATTGTTGCGCTTTTCAGATTGGTTTTCGGAACTCTTTTTTGAGTATGAATAAAATCAGGAAACTTTTTAGCATCCTTGATAAAGAAAACAGGCGTATTGTTTCCCACAAGATCCCAGTTTCCGTCTTCTGTATAAAATTTTAAAGCAAAACCTCTCGGATCTCTTGCCGTATCTGCACTTCCTTTTTCACCTCCCACGGTAGAAAAACGGGCAAACATTCTGCACGAGTTTCCGACTTTGGAAAATAATTTTGCTTTTGTATAATTACTGATGTCATGCGTCACGGTAAAAGTCCCGTATGCACCGCTTCCTTTTGCATGAACAATTCTTTCGGGGATTCTTTCTCTTACGAAATGGGCAAGGTTTTCCTGAAGGATAAAATCTTGTAAAAGAACCGGCCCTCTCGGACCAACCGTTTGCGAGTCCTGATGTTCGTAATATGGAGCGCCGCTGCTTAACGTTAATTTCTTAGAATCCATAAGGTTATAATTTGAATAATTGAGTTGATATTTATATTGAATTATGTAAAGGTACTAAATATCAAATTTACTTGAATTTTTGATTGCCAATAGCAAAAACATTATATCTTTGTAATAGATAATATTAATCAGATGAACATTCAGCAACTGGAGTATCTTATCGCCGTAGATAAGTACAAACATTTTGGTAAAGCAGCCCAAGCATGCTTCATTACGCAGCCTACTTTAAGTGCAATGATACAGAAATTTGAGGATGAACTGGATGTAAAGGTTTTCGACAGAACGACACACCCGATTCGTACCACAGATGTAGGGCTTCAGATCATCGATCAGGCGAAGGTGATCATAGAGTCTGTCAATGAATTGAAAAATAAAGCAAACCTGCTCAATAATATTTTAGGAGGTACCATTAATATTGGAATTATCCCTACTGTTTCATCTTTTATTTTACCGACTGAGATTTTCAAATTCCTTGAGGAAAACCCGAAAATCCAGATGAATGTAAAAGAGATGACAACAGATAATATTATTAAAGCTTTAAAGGCGGGTGAACTGGATGCCGGAATTATTTCGACACCTTACGATACGGCGGATGAATTTTATCAGGATTTCTTATTCAATGAAGAATTGATGATCTACAGTTCCGATACGGAAGCAAATAAAAAGAACTCTTATGTAGTTCCTGAAGATCTTAATGTAGAAAAAGTATGGCTTCTTGAGGAAGGAAACTGTCTGAGAAATCAGTTTGAAAATATCTGTCATTTGAAGGAAAATACTTTGAAGCCTAAAAACTTGGATTTCCTTGCATCAAATATCCAGACTTTGGTACATATGGTAGATAAAGTGGGCGGAATCAGTATCTTACCGGAGCTTGCACTGAATCAGCTTTCTGATACACAAAAGGAAAATGTATTCAGATTTAAGAAGCCTTTCCCGTACAGAGAGATCAGTATCATTTACTACAAACCGACATTTAAACAAAAAATTATTGATGAATTATCGCATTCTATTAGAGCTTCATTAGAGAAAAAGCTAAATTATAATGAAAGTCCAAAAGAATTCGTAAGCATAAAACCGCAATAGTTTTTTATTACTAATGTCTGATAAATCATTAATTTAAAGAATTTTATAATTAGTAAACAAAAATTTGAGTATTAAAAAAATAGTACTTAAATTTGCCAACGTTTACGAACGAGGAAAAATTTGACCTGATTGCAACCTCTATAAAAAAATGCTAAAACAGTATTTCTTTTTTAGACTTTCCGGCAATTTATTCTTATTTTTTCTTCGTAATTTTTAATCTAAAAAACAAAGAATAATATGTCTTATTTATTTACGTCTGAATCAGTTTCAGAAGGACATCCGGATAAAATTGCCGATCAGATTTCCGATGCATTAATCGACCACTTTTTAGCATACGACAAATCTTCAAAAGTAGCTTGTGAAACACTTGTAACAACGGGACAGGTAGTTTTGGCAGGTGAGGTGAAGTCTGATGCGTATCTTGATGTGCAGACTATTGCAAGAGACGTTATCAACGGAATCGGGTATACAAAAGGTGAGTACATGTTCAATGGTGATTCTTGTGGAGTTATTTCAGCCATTCACGAACAGTCTCCGGATATCAACCAAGGGGTTGACAGAGCTGTAAACGACGAATCTTTCGAAGCTAAAGCAAATGCACAGGGAGCTGGTGACCAGGGGATGATGTTTGGATATGCAACCAACGAAACTGCGAACTATATGCCTCTTGCACTGGATTTGGCACATACTATTCTTAAAGAACTTTCTGCTGTCAGAAGAGAAGATTCTGAGATCAAATATCTTCGTCCGGATGCAAAAAGCCAGGTGACAATCGAGTATTCTGATGATCATAAGCCAATCAGAATCGATTCTATCGTAGTTTCTACGCAACATGACGATTTCGGAACTGAAGAAGAAATGCTGAACAAAATCCGCGAAGACATCAAAAATATTTTGATTCCAAGAGTGGTAGCTCAGCAGACTGAAGAGATTAAAGCGTTATTCAACGATCAGATCAAATATCATATCAACCCGACAGGTAAGTTTGTAATCGGTGGCCCTCACGGAGATACAGGTCTTACGGGAAGAAAGATCATCGTAGATACTTACGGTGGAAAAGGAGCTCACGGTGGTGGTGCGTTCTCTGGAAAAGATCCTTCAAAAGTAGACAGAAGTGCTGCTTATGCAACAAGACACATTGCTAAAAATTTAGTGGCTGCGGGTGTTGCGGATGAAGTTTTGGTACAGGTTTCTTACGCGATCGGTGTTGCTGAGCCTTGTGGTTTATACATCAATACTTACGGAACAGCAAAAGTTGATCTTCATGATGGTGAAATCGCTAAAAAAGTTTCTACAATTTTCGATTTAAGACCTTACGCGATCGAACAAAACTTGAAATTGAGAAACCCAATTTACCAGGACACAGCTTCTTACGGACACATGGGTAGAGAAAGCTATGTAGCTGATAAGACTTTCAATAAAGGACAAAAAAATGAGTTAACTCTTAAAGGACTTGAGTTCTTTACTTGGGAAAAACTTGACAAAGTAGACGAAATTAAAGCTTCTTTCGGAATTTAATTTTTTCTATTAATAATAAATAACTGCTTTATCTTTCCGATAAGGCAGTTTTTTTTAATTTTACATTTAAATAATAATTAAAGATGATGAATTTTCGATTCGCAATTACATTCCTATCCATATTTTTCCTGACGACGTTTGTAAAAGCTCAATATACGATGCATAAAATGATAAGTGTAGGATATACTTATCAAAATCAGAGTTTCGGGGAACTTGGTGGGAAATTGCTTTTTCTGAAAAACGATGATGTGATATACAGACTGGGAGCATCTGCTTTGATGGGTTCTGCCCATTCGAAATTTGCCATAATGCCGAAATTACAGGCCGATGTTTTGTTAAATTTTGAAAAAAATGTGGATTTTTATCACTCTTATTATTTCCTGATCGGAGCAGAAGGAACGAATAAATATGTCGCTCCGAAAATCGGTGTTACCCTTTTTGGGATCTTAGATTTGACGGGAGGATATGCTTTCCCGATCGGAAACAGCGGAATTAACGGAAAAGAACTGAAAGGTCTGAATGTTAATTTTACACTAAATATCCCTACTGTATTCATTCACGATATGTTTAAATGATTTTTTTTAAATTTTTCTTGTAAAAAATTAATAATAGGTTAACAGTTATTAAAATTTTATTATATTTACACCTATAAAAAATTGTACCGCCTATTGATTAGACTTTACTCTGAAGAATTGTTTTGTTTTTACAGTTTTAGCCAGATAAAATATCTGGATAATTGATTGTCAGCAAAAATATTTATTGAGAAGAAAGTTATGAAATCAAAATCGGATAGTTTACTAATTTCCCTTTACCAGAAAGGAGACGAGGAGGCGTTGTCAACCCTTATTCATCGTCATCAGAGAGAACTGTTTACATTCATTTTTTACAAAATTAATGATGAAGATCTTGCCAATGATGTATTTCAGGATACATTCATGAAGATCATTGTAATGCTGAAAGAAGGACGCTACAACGAAGAAGGAAAGTTCATTCTTTGGGCAAAAAGAATCGCCCACAATCTTATTATAGACCATTTCAGAGCAAAAGCCAAAAACATCAAAGTTTCAGAAACTACTTTTGAAACAGATGAGTATTCTATTTTCGACTTACTAAGAGAACCATCAGAAAACATTGAAGATCAGCTGGTAAGTAACCAGATTCAGGAGGATCTTCTGAGAATGCTTCAATTTCTTCCCCTAAATCAGCAGGAAGTCATTAAATTAAGATTTTTCGACGGACTGAGTTTTAAAGAAATTGCAGACCATACCGATATGAGTATTAATACCACGTTGGGAAGGGTACGCTACGCTTTAATCAACCTGAGAAAAATCATGGACGAAAATAATATTATCTTGACCAGATAGATAATAATTTCGGGAAATTCTCGTTTTAAGGAAAAACATTTATCGCCTATGAGAAAAAATGATTCCTTAAAAGTGAAAACTTTGAAACCTAAGAAACAAACAATTGAGTTTTTACTCAATTTTTCGAAGAACCTTGAGGTTGTAAAAACCAAGAGCAAGAATTATCCGATTTCCAAAAATTAAAATTATTATTTTTGTGCTGTATGAATATTCAGCACATTTTTTTTGACCTCGACAATACGCTCTGGGATCATCGCAAGAACGCGTACCTTACCATCAAAGATCTTTTCGAAACGGAAGAAATTACTTTAAAATATAATATTGATTTTGAGGAGTTTCATTCTGTCTACCACAATATCAACGAAAGTCTATGGGAAAAAATAAGAGACGGAATTATCGATAAAGAATACTTAAGAAAGCATCGTTTTTATGACACGTTCAAACATTTTAATGTCGATGACTTAGAGTTGTCGATGTATTTCGAAGAACACTTTTTAGATAAAATTCTCAATCATAATGAGTTGGTGGAAGGCGCACAGTATATTTTGGATTATTTAAAAGCTAAAAATTATACGCTGCATGTGATCTCAAACGGGTTCAAAGAAGTGACGGAAAGAAAATGTATTTTATCCAGAATCGACAAATATTTTCAAACCATTACCAGCGCAGATTCTGTTGGTGTAAGAAAACCGAATCCTAAGATTTTTGAATATTCGTTACAGTTGGCAGAAGCCTCAAAAGAAGAAAGTATTCTGATCGGAGACGACTGGATCGCGGATGTTGTCGGCGCACAGAATTTCGGAATGGATGTTATTTTTTTTGATGTTTTTAATGAAAATCCAAAAGAAGAAGGTTTAAAAGTAATTAAGCATCTTCTACAGATTAAAGAATATTTATAATAAAAGCCTTCACTTCGGTGAAGGCTTTCCTGTTGATAGATTTTATATTGAAATACTTTCCATTGCTTTTGCAGCAAATTCTTCTTTTAAATCGGGTTTGCTCTGGGCTTCTATTCTAAAGACAGTCACATCTGTGATTCCGATAAAATCAAGAACAGAACGAAGGTAATTTTCGGTATAATCCAGATGCTTTCTTGGCCCTTCACTATAGATACCACCTGAGGAAATTGCAAGATATACTTTCTTATCATTCAGCATTCCCTGGGCTCCACTGGCAGAATGTTTGAAGGTAACATCTTTTCTGATCAGATGGTCTATCCAGACTTTTAAAGTAGAAGAGATTCCGAAATTATACATCGGAACATTAATCACGATAATATCTGCATTCATCACTTCATTCACTACTTCATCGGATAATTTTAATGCTTCCTTCTGTTCTGGTGTTCTATTTTCATCAGCAGTAAAAAATGATCTCATTTGAATTTCTTCCAGATGTGGGAGTGTTTGTTTTGTCAGATTTCTTACTGTTACGGTACTGTTTGGGTATTTTCCCTGTAATTTATGTACAATAGCATTACCTAATTTTGTACTTGCGGAAGCCTCATGTATAGGGCTTGAAATTATATTTAAAATTTTCATCATTTTATTATTTATATATGTTTTTATTTTCTGAAAAACTATCTGTTATTTATAACCTTTTTTTACGGCATCATTTAATTGCCAAACTGTCGTTGCAAAGTCTAAGCCCAGCACACCATATACGTCATGAGCTTTAGGGTCTGCATTATCTCTTAATAATTCTACAGCTGCCGTTGCATAATCAGTCAACGGAATTCCAAGAGTCGTAAGTCTTTGGATACCTGCAACTCTTTTATTTTCATTAAAAGTTCCTGAAGCATCCAGTACCACTCTTGCATCATATCCGGCCTGTGTAGCTGAGATTGCAGGAAGAGATGCACACACTTCAAGGGAAATACCGGCAATCAGAATTTGCTTACGACCTGTAGCTTCTATGGCTTTTACAACATTCGGATCATCCCATGCATTGATTAGGCTTCTTTTAATAACAGTTACATTAGGTAAGGCAGCGGTAAGTTCGGGTATTACAGGTCCCCATAATCCGTCTGAACCTACGGCTGTAATAATTACCGGCACACCCATAATTTGAGCTGCCTTTGCCATAGCTACTACATTTTTTCTAAGATCGGCAGTACTGATGTCCCTTACTCCGGAAAGTAGCCCGACTTGCTCATCTACCAATAACAATACCGTATTTTCTTTTTGAAGAATAGGTGAGGATTTTGTTTTCATCATATTTTTTGTCTGTGCATTAAGATTTGTCAGCCCGATTATTGCAAGTATAATTAAACTTAAAAATTTTGTTTTCATTATTTTTTTTAATTTTATAATGCAAAGTTAGGGATGCAATTGTTGTTTTTTTCAGTTGCTATCTTGGAGTATAGGGAATCATAAATGCACTCAATAAAGATGATAAATAAATTAAATTTCGACGATGAGTATCTTAAAAAGCTCGAGCAGAATATTTGTTACAACAAAATATTAAATATGGCTGATACTCTTGATGTTTTAGCAGGAAAATGGAAAATTCCTATTATCGTTTGTCTTTCGTTCAAGCCAAAAAGATTTAGCGAAATTTCAAAGGAATTAAAAACTATTACAGACCGTACCTTATCCAAAGAATTAAAGTATTTGGAAGAAAATTTATTAATTAGCAGAAACATTATTGATGAATATCCTTTATCTATAGAATATGAAATTACGGAGCACGGACTGTCTCTCACAAGGATTTTAATGGTACTAAGAGAATGGGGTGAGCTTCATAGGGAAAAAATTCTTGAGCATCATCGTGAAGACTCTCAATCTGTACATAAAATATAAAAAAAAGGATCAGCAATGCTGATCCCGATTTATGTTTAAGGAATTATTAAAATCCCAAACTTTCCCTTACTCTTTTAAGTGTTTCAGTAGCAATTACTCTTGTTTTCGTTGCTCCTTCCTGAAGTTTTGCCTCCAGCTCACTAAGATTATTCATATAATAATTATAAGTTTCTCTTTCCTTCTCGAATCTTGTCAGAATCAGATCCAAAAGCTCTTTTTTAGCATGACCGTAGCCAAAGTTTCCGGCTAAATATTTTGCTCTCAGCTCTTCTGTCTGCTCAGGAGTGGCGATCAATTGATAAATGGCAAAAACCTTATCCGTTTCAGGATCTTTAGCTTCTTCCAGTGATTTCGAATCGGTTTCGATGCTCATGACCTGCTTTTTCAGTTCTTTTTCAGGTAAGAAAATATTGATGATGTTTCCTCTGGATTTTGACATTTTCTGGCCATCAATTCCGGGAACATATTTCGTATTTTCCTGAAGCTCAGCCTGAGGAAGTACCAAAACTTCACCCATCTGATTGTTGAATCTGGCAGCTACATCACGCGCAATTTCCAAGTGCTGAAGCTGGTCTTTCCCTACAGGAACAATTTCTGCATCATACAACAGAATATCTGCAGCCATCAGGATCGGGTAGGTAAATAAACCTGCGTTTACATCCTGCAGTCTGTCTGCTTTATCTTTAAAAGAATGCGCTAAAGTAAGTCTTTGATAAGGAAAAAAACATGATAAATGCCAAGAAAGTTCACAGGCTTCCGCGATATCGCTTTGTCTGTAAAAGTATGTTTTTTCGGTATCCAACCCACAAGCGAGCCAAGCCGCAGCAATCTCGTAGGTATATTGTTTCATCACTTCAGCATCCTTAATCTGTGTTAAAGCATGCAGGTTGGCGATAAATAAAAATGATTCGTTTCCTTCCTGTTTTGATAGCTCAATCGCAGGAATGATAGCACCCAACAAATTACCAAGGTGCGGTGTTCCGGTGGCTTGAATGCCGGTAAGAATTCTTGACATTGTTTAAAATTTATATTTAAAAATTAATGAATTGCAAATTTAATTATTTTCCTCTGATTACTCGGATTTTTATGTTTATGTAAAAATCAATTTAAGTGCAAAGATTTTATTTCCAAACCTATTATTTTTTAGAAGGCAAAGGCAAATGAATTTGCCACGCGAAGCTTCATCAATCAACTTGTTGACTATTCTTTGTCCACTTTATATTAATTATTATTTAGATTAAAACTTTGCATTAAAAAAAACAGAGAGCAAAAATCAAGGAATCAAAATCTTCTTCCCTCCAAACTTAGGTTTAACACCCAAAATTAAATCATAATACGCTTTTGCTTTAGCAAAATATTCCCTGATATTTGTTTTAACGCCCATATATTTATTGACGTCTTTCGCATTATATCCGAATGCATCAATGCCATTCTTTTTGGCTAAAAACACGGCTCTTTCATTATGAAATTTCTGAGAAATAATCACCAGTTTGGTCTGCCCGAAAATTTCTTTTGCCCTCACTACAGAATCCAGTGTTCTGAAGCCTGCATGATCCAGGAAAATCCGGTCATGGGGAATCCCGTAATGAACCAATGTTAAAAGCATATCCTCAGGCTCATTATAGCTTTTTCGGCTATTGTCACCGCTTACAATGATGTATTCTATTTTCCCACTCTTGTACAGATCTACCGCAGCCTGAATCCGGTTGTAAAAATAAGCGTTGGGAAGTCCGCTGTTCAGGTTTTTACTTGTTCCCAGGAGTAGTGCGGTTTTGGTTTCGGGGATATCTGCAATATTGTAAGAGATATAAGAATCGCTGTTTTCTTTGATGCTGTAATTTGCCCAGGCAATAAAAATAATTCCTGCAACGAGAAGAAGCAGGAAAAATTTAAATAAGATTTTAATGATTTTTTTCATCTGTGTAAAAATATTCTAAAATTCGAGGCCGTTCGGGAAAGCTTTTTTTCTGAATACCAGTAATAAAACTGCTCCTACCGTAATCGCCGAATCTGCTACATTGAATATATATTTAAAAAATTCAATATGTTTTCCTCCTATTAACGGAAAATTTTCAGGAACGTTCCAGTCTACCAAAGGGAAGTGGAGCATATCAACCACACATCCTTTCATAAAAGTAGAATAGCCTTCGCCTACAGGAACAAATTTTGATATTCCGCCATAGCCGATCCATCGGTCGATACTTTGGTCATACACCGTTCCGCTGTCGAAAATAAGACCGTAAAACATCCCGTCAATTAAATTCCCGATCGCTCCCGCAAAAATCATTGCCATAGGAATCAGAAGGTAATTGGATTCTCCTCTTTGCAGCCATTTCTTGAATAAATAAATCATTCCTCCGATTAGAATAATTCTAATGAATACAAGGAAATATTTCCCTAAAATTCCACCGAAATGAAGCCCGTAAGCCATTCCCGGATTTTCTACAAAAGTTAATTTGAATCCCGGAAAGACCGAAATGCTGTCATCCAGATTGAAATGTGTTTTTACGTAAATTTTTGAAGCCTGATCTATTAACAGTATTAAAAATGTTACGGCTAAGATTTTTTTCAAGATTTCTAAGTTTTAACTGCTTTTATTCTACATTTTGGACAATTCATCAAGTCTTTTTCTGTCTTTTTCAGATAAATCGTTGATCCCGTTTTTGCCCATCTTACTCAAAAGTTTGTCGATTTCTTTTTCCCTTTCGCGTTTATCGGAATTAAACTTATCATCAATCGTATAGTTTTTTTGTCTGTCCGGAAAGAATCTCTTCTGGATCCAGTCTCTATTGAAAAACGCTAAAACGGCAATGATAATAATTCCTAAAATTAACAATTCGCTCATGGATATAAATTAAAAATTAGGTTTATAAAGTATTTCATGAAATACGATATAAACCCAAATTTATTTACTAACCCAGTGGGTTATTTCTGCATATTTTTCGCTTCGATGCTTAGTGTAGCGTGAGGAACTGCCAAAAGTCTTTCTTTAGGAATCAATTTACCGGTTACTCTGCAAACGCCATAAGTTTTGTTTTCAATTCTTATTAAAGCATTTTTCAGGTCACGGATGAATTTTTCTTGTCTTCCTGCCAAAATTGCGTTCTGTTCTTTACTTAAAGTTTCCGCACCTTCTTCGAAAGCCTTAAAAGTAGGCGATGTATCATCAGTACCATTATTCTGGTCATTAATGAAACTTTCGTTGATCAATGCTAAATCTTTCTCAGCTTTCGCAATTTTTTCTTTGATGACTGCTTTAAATTCCTGTAAATCAGCATCACTGTATCTTACTCTTTCGTCTGACATGTTCTTTTCTCTTTTTTAATAAAATTATGAAATGGAATTTGAAAAACAATAACTATATGTTAATTTTTTTCAATATTTAGTTTAAAATTAACCTCATCTATTTCGATTTCGTTAAAATTTGAAAGTGAAGATACAATTTCTATTTTATTTGACAAGACTTCTGAAGAAATATATTCTTCATTTTTCTTAATATCATTCAGGAAAGGGGTGTCTTCTTCCAGGAAGATAGTAATTCTGTCTGTCAAATCGAAATCCTTATCTTTTCTCAAGTTCTGAATTCTGTTGATGAATTCTCTTGCGATACCTTCAGATTTTAATTCGTCTGTTAATGTCAAATCTAATGCCACAGTTGTTTTTCCATCAGAAGTTACTGTCCATCCCGGGATATCTTTTGTAGAAATTTCCACATCATCAAGTGTAATTTCGTATCCCTGAACGTCTAATTTTCCTTCTTTTTCAAGTTTTGAAATCTGTTCTGCATCAAAATTTGTGATCTCTCCTCCAACCACTTTCATGTCTTTTCCTAGCTTAGGACCAAGCGCTTTGAAATTGGGTTTTATCTGTTTTACAATTAAATGGGATGCTTCTTCTGCATTAATTAATTGCAATTCTTTAACATTAACTTCCTGCTTGATTAATTCTGCAACCGCCATGATCTGGCCTTCCGCTTTAGAATCCATCACAGGAACCAATACTTTTTGCAAAGGCTGGCGAACTTTTACGTTTTCTTTTTTTCTTAAAGAGAAAACCATACTTGTGATGCTCTGTGCCAAGTGTGTTTTTTCAACCAGATCTTCATCGATCAGGCTTTCATCAGCAACAGGGAAGTCTGTCAGGTGAATAGATTCGGCACTTTCTTTACCTGTTACTTTATTTAAATCCTGATACAATTGATCCATAAAGAACGGAGCAATTGGCGCGGATAATTTGGCAACCGTTTCCAGACAGGTATATAAAGTCTGATAAGCCGAGATTTTGTCTTCTGTGTAATCTCCTTTCCAGAAACGTCTTCTGCACAATCTTACGTACCAGTTGGATAAGTTATCATTTATAAAAGTGTTGATGGCTCTTGCAACTCTTGTCGGTTCGTAATCTTCGTAGAATGCTTTTACTTCTTTGATTAATAAATTTAATTCAGATAAAATCCATCGGTCGATTTCAGGTCTGTTTTCAACATCTTTTTCAGAATAATTGAATCCGTCAACATTCGCATACAAAGCAAAGAATGAATAGGTATTATACAATGTACCGAAGAATTTTCTTCTTACTTCATCTATTCCTTCGATATCAAATTTCAGGTTTTCCCAAGGATTTGCATTCGAAATCATGTACCAACGCGTTGCATCCGGTCCGTAGATCGCTAAAGTTTCAAACGGATCAACTGCATTTCCTAAACGTTTTGACATTTTCTGACCGTTTTTATCCAAAACAAGTCCGTTACTCATTACATTTTTATAAGCAACTGAATCAAAAACTGCTGTTCCGATCGCATGAAGTGTGTAAAACCAACCACGGGTCTGGTCAACCCCTTCCGCGATGAAATCTGCCGGGAATGCTTTATTTGTATCAATTAATTCTTTATTTTCAAAAGGGTAATGCAGCTGCGCATAAGGCATCGCCCCGGAATCGAACCAAACGTCGATCAGGTCGCTCTCACGTCTCATGGCTTTTCCTGAATCTGAAACCAAGATTACTTTGTCGACGATATTTTTGTGCAGATCAACCAAAGCATAATTCTGCTCAGACATATTTCCGATGATGAAGCCCTTGAAAGGATTTTCTTTCATTAATCCCGCCTCAACAGATTTTTCGATCTCATTGTACAATTCTTCTACGGAACCGATGATTCTTTCTTCTTTCAAATCATCTGTTCTCCAGATTGGCAACGGAATTCCCCAATATCTTGAACGGGACAAGTTCCAGTCGTTTACATTTTCCAGCCAGTTGGCGAAACGTCCTTCTCCGGTTGATTTTGGCTTCCAGTTGATTTCTTTGTTTAAATTAACCAAATTGTCTTTTACAGCAGTCATTTTAACAAACCAAGAATCCAATGGATAATATAACAATGGCTCATCAGTTCTCCAGCTGTGCGGGTAACTGTGAACGTATTTTTCTACTTTGAAAGCTTTATTCTCTTCTTTTAAACGAATTGCAATTTCTACATCAACAGATTTTTCTGGTGCTGTTCCTGCATCATAATATTCGTTTTTCACATATTTGCCGGCAAATTCTCCCATATGCGAAGTGAACCTTCCTTGTAGATCTACCAAAGGCACCGGATTTCCGTTTTCGTTTAAAACCAACATTGGCGGAACTTCCGGGGTAGCTTCTTTAGCCACTTTTGCATCATCAGCACCAAAAGTCGGAGCTGTGTGAACGATACCTGTTCCGTCTTCTGTCGTTACGAAATCTCCTGAAATTACTCGGAAAGCATTTTCCGGATTTTGATACGGTAAAGCGTAAGGCAATAGCTGCTCATATTTAATTCCTACCAAATCAGCACCTTTGAATTCTGCCAGAATTTGATAAGGGATAACTTTGTTTTCTGAAGTGTAATTAGCAAAATCTTCATCAGCTCCTTCTGCATATTTCTTCCCAAACTGTTTTCCGACCAAAGCTTTAGCCAAAACAATATTAATCGGCTCAAAAGTATATTGATTGAAAGTTTTTACTAAAACATAATCGATTTTCGGACCTACTGTCAATGCTGTATTGGAAGGCAGCGTCCATGGAGTTGTCGTCCAGGCTAAGAAATGTACGTCTCCAAAACCTTGTAAAAACGAAGGCAAAGTTTCCGGAAGTGTCTTGAATTGCGCTACAATTGTCGTATCTGAAACATCACGGTAAGCTCCGGGTTGATTAACTTCGTGCGAAGAAAGTCCTGTTCCCGCTTTCGGCGAATAAGGCTGGATCGTGTATCCTTTGTACAATAATCCTTTATCGTACAATTGCTTCAACAACCACCAAACGGTTTCCATATATTTTGACTTATACGTGATATACGGATCCTCAAGGTCTACCCAATATCCGATTTTCTCAGTAAGGTTATTCCAAACATCTGTATAACGCATTACCGCTTCACGACAAGCTTTGTTGTAGTCTTCAATAGAAATTTTCTGGCCAATATCTTCTTTAGTGATTCCTAATTCTTTTTCTACGCCTAGTTCCACAGGAAGTCCGTGTGTATCCCAACCCGCTTTACGGAAAACCTGCTTCCCGTTTTGGGTCTGATAACGACAGAAAATATCCTTTAATGCTCTAGCCATAACGTGGTGAATTCCGGGCATACCGTTTGCTGAAGGCGGACCTTCATAAAAAACAAACTCAGGTTTCCCCTCACGAATCTCAACACTCTTATTGAAAGTTTTATTTTGTTTCCAAAATTCCGCTACATTCTCTGCTACGTCAATAAGGTTGAGGTTTTTGTATTCTTTAAATTGGCTCATTGTAATATATCAATATCGTTGATTAATTAAGTTGGCAAATTTACTAAAATTTGTCGGTTTATAATATATGTTTTATTTAGGTAATTTCTATTAAAAAGTTCAATTTCAGAAATATAAATGGAGAAAGTGAGAAAAAGTGAATGGTGAATAGTCAATAAGTGAATTTTTCTGCCTGTTTCGAGCATGAAATTGAAGCCATATTATCTATGAAAAAGCCACCGGAAGGTGGCTGTAAATTATTCCAGGCTACTATTTAACCCTAAAATGTTAGTAAATCTTCCTGCTTCGTATTCTTGAATATAATATTCTTCAGATTTGCTGGTTCCAAATACGACAATGTTTCCTGTTTTGTTTTCTAACAAGAAAGGAGCATTCCCAAGTAAAGTATTATCATCATCATTTCTAGTGTCATTATATTTTTTTGTATTGTAGAAAAATATAATACCATAAGGCTTTTTTATTGCTTCGTTATCTAAAATGACAAGATCATATTTACTTTTTGCGCTTCTTTTTTTTACATATTTTTCTGCAATCTCTATTACTTGTTGTTCTGTTAACATTACTTTATTAATTCTATTTTTTTATAAAGAAATCATTAATTTCCATATATCGGGTTGGTCCAGTCCACACATAAAGCATTTCTAAAGTTTCAGAATCTGTAATAATTGAAGTCTCCGAGTTTAGTAGTGGCTCAGTAAAGCTAGTTATAATTGTATTTTTATAGGTATTATCTCTTAATTTCATATTTTCATGATAATAGGATATAATACTGGTTATTCTGTAATCGATCTCGTCAAGCTTTAACTTTATTGTTGAGGTCATCTTTTCTTCTTTTTCTTCTATTGTCATTATGATTTTTATTTAATCTGAAAGTAAGTCTTGATGTTAATTCTGATTAGGATCCCAAACACCATATGATGCAGGTTTCCAGGTGCCGTCCTCATATCCCTTAATATAGTAATCAACATCCATAGCAGTGCCAAATGGAATAACAATACCGGTATCATTTTTAATCAAAAAAGGCCCATTACCTGCCAATCGATGTTTCTTGTAATCTTTAGCTCCATAAAAATAAATTCTTCCATAAGGTTTATCAATTATAATATCTTTGGGAATAATTAATTCTACGTTTATATTTTCAGATATCATTTTTACATATCTTTCCGCGATTTTATCTATTTTTTCATTACTTAGCATCATCTTATTTTACTTTAATATATTCAAAATATTTATAGTCTCTTGTTCTGGCTAATATTCCAAACTGTCCATCGGGCAGAATCAGCCTGTTATTCTTTTTAACAATATTAAAAACATGTCCTTTAATAGTTGTGGAAATATTTTTGTAGGCAAAAATAATCCCAATTTCTCCTTCTTTCATTCCTTTCTCTGCCTTAAGATCTTCTAAAGTTGTTGGTTTAAACTTATTATTATAAATTTGTTCTAATAAATCAACTTCTTGTCCTTCAGAAGGTAATGCAGTCTTTAATTCACCTGTTGTTAGATATTCTATTACATTTTTAACCACATTTACACAATTAGTATTAGAAATCATAACAACTTCTCCATTTACCACGTGATGATTAAAATATGGTAATACTTCATAAATATAATCAATCGCATTTTCACTAGTAATTTTACCTTCAACTATAGCTTCCTGAAGAGCTTTCCATCCTGCTTCAAACTCTTCTGCTTTCATACTGAAGTTAGGAGGAAGATTTTCCGCCATTCCTGCAAGGCGGCTTATCTCTTGATCAAGCTTTGTAATATTACCGCCAGCTTTCCTGTAAAGATAATCTAAAAATTTACCTGTTCTTCTGGCGGAATTAGCATGAAAGAATTTTTTTCCTTTATAAAGTACTGCAATCTCTTTCGCTGCATTTTCCACAAAAAGCACTCTCAACTTCTCAAAATCAGAAGAATGCTTGGTGATATTTTTAATGCCGTCTTTTAAAAGAACTTTTAATCCATTTTTAGAATAATCCCTTAAAGGAAACGAATATAATGTATTTTTGATTAACTTTTGTACACTTTCCTGTTGACGCGGAAATCTGGAAGTATACAGGACTTCTACTGTGGCATCCAGTGCTTTTTCTGCCTTAGGCAGCATACTCACCATTGCACTTGTTGCGCCCTGAACCATGTAAATATCATCCCATAATTCTAAAAGCTTCTTTCCTTTGGTGGTCATTTTAAGCTCATCTCTGAGCTGAGTCTCTATATAAAAATCTGAAAGAGCAACCCCAATATCCGCATAAGCAACATATAAAGGTAATCCTGATACCCCGGATTCAATAGTTGCAAGACTGGCCGATATAACGATAAGGTCGGCAGCAACGCGCAGACATCTTAATGCATCTTCTGCCGCTTTTTTTTGAGCTATATGATAAAGGAATAATGCAGGAACTTCAGTATCTGTTTCAAGAGTTTGAATTTTACCCGTACGAAGTTTTACCTTTTCATACACTTTGAGATGCAGCATATCAAGAGGTCTGAATTCTCCGTTTTCAATTTCATTTTCAGCTTCAATTTCCTTTGTTTTTAGATTAAATACTTTTACGGTATTAATTAAAGTTACGATATTATCAGGGTCTCCTTCCATAAAATATCCTGTAAGCTCACAATGTCTTTCTATGGTATCGGAATCTCTGCTGACTCCCAACGCGAAAAGAGAACCTCTTTGCAGAGGCTGATGAGCATCATCCATTGCATGTTGAGCCTGCATGAAAGCCATAACGGAAATGACAAAAAGCTCTTTGTTTTCAAACATCTGCCCATAGGCAACCTGATTGGTATCCGAAATAATGCCTTTTCCCATATATACACTTTCTCCGTCTAAGGAATGATAAATGTGAAGAATGAGCTTGGGATCATTTTTAATCTTTTTATAAACGAATTCTCCGGAAATTGCTGTGAGAATACGGATGGCATAACGGCTTTTGTCTCTGAATGGTTCTACTGCCATTGCAGCTGCTTTGCTTATTGAATCTACATCACGGGTGAGTTGGGAATCAAAATTTAAAAACTTTAAAAAGTGGTCCCATAACATCTCGTCTGAAAGTTTCTTTGCTTTTCCTTTGTAATCCACACCTGTAAGGGCAAAATTGGGAAGCTGATTATAGAAGAACATCAGATCATCGATTGTGGTAAGGCTGCTTCCTGCTTCTTCAAAGCGGGCTATGAGACCTACTTGAGCCATTTCCCGGTGATGAGGAAAAAGATAGATGATAGTATCCATATAGTCCTCCACATCGCTGAGGTTAATTTTTATGGCATCAGGAGATTTAGAAGAATAGGTTAAAGTGGACTCAACCTCATTAATTACGGTTTTTGTTACCTCTCTATTATATTCACGGTAGGGGATGTTAATTGTACATTCGATTTTTCTCTCTTTGATACCTATCTCAGTATGATGGGTATAATTTTGAGGGTCAATATATCCGGGGCTAATGTTTACCCAGACCTTATTATCAATGCGCTCTAAAAAAGAGTTTTCAAATTGTTTTGGGTCTACTTTAGGCTCCTGTATGACTAATTTTTCAATCATCTTGGCCTTCACTTTTACATTGTCAATTTTTGCAGGAGGTATTTCTTTCAGGTTTACTTTTTCTACTTCTTGCGAATAGTTGATAAAGTTTTTTTCTGCATCAAAAACATAAGTATTGAAATCTGTTGAAGAAGCAAGTAATCTGAAAAGTTTGCCTTCATCTACCCACAGATTTGTAAAAAAGGGCTCTATGGAATTGGTTGCAACCTTTTCTCCTCTCATATCTGCCCATATTTCTCTACTTATCTTATCAAAATCGCCCATCCTTTTTAAAGGGTTTTTAAAATTCATCTTTAAGTTTTTTCATTAATAATATTTTTATGTTCCAGTTGTTGATAAATAAATTCAGGTTAAAAGAAATTACTCTTTCGTCTGAACCTTTATAGGGCAAATATCAATGCTGGTAACGACAAAAACTGGCGTATAAAAATAAAATTGATTCGAAAAATAGTTTGTGCGAACAGCCGCTTATTTGCCGGAATTTTGTACATTTAATTAAACCTATAACCCAAAACGTTGTATGAAAGCCTTTTCCCGATTGATATTTGCTGTTTGTTTTCTTATCGGAATGATAACTCAGGCTCAGAATAATTATCCCCAGAATTATTTCAGAAACCCTTTAAATATTCCAATAAATCTTGCGGCTAATTTTGGCGCTGTCCGTTCCAATCATTTTCACATGGGATTGGATATTCGAACCAACAGTCAAGAAAATTTACAAGTAGTTGCCGCCGCAGATGGATATGTAAGTCGGATAAAAGTGGAACGATATGGTTTTGGAAATGCCGTTTATATCACCCATCCGAATGGCTACACCACCGTTTATGCCCATTTAAATAAGTATTTCGATAAGCTCGATGAATACGTAAAAGAGCGGCAATATAAAGACGAAAAATGGGAACAGGATATTATTTTCTCACCGGATCAGTTTCCTGTGACGAAAGGACAGCTCATTGCTTTGAGTGGGAATACGGGAGGTTCCGCTGGTCCGCATTTGCATTTTGAAATCAGGGACACAAAAACGGAAGAATGCATCAATCCGCTGCTTTTTGGGTTTGCTATTCCAGATAATGTTGCGCCGATTATCAGTGGATTGTATTGGTACGATCGACGTTTCAGTACCTATGAACCCGGAGCGAATGGAATTGCGGTGAAAAAAGCAGGAAATGTCTATACTTCAAATGTTGTTCAGGTTAATTCTTCTCAAATAAGTTTCGCCATAAAAGCGGTTGATAAGGCTAATCAAGGGTTTAATCTGGGAATTTATGATGCAGAATTATTGATGGATGGAAAATTAATTTATCATTTTAAAATTGATAAAGTACATTACAATGATACCCGTTATTTGAATGGCTGTATTGATTATACAAAATTCGTCCGCGATAAAATGAGCATTCAGCATTTGTCGACTTTACCGGGAATGAAATTGAAAGATTACAGCTCCGGATCAGATGGAATTATCAATCTTCAGGATAACGAAATTCACAATATTGAAATTATTTTAAAAGATATCAAAGGAAACACGAGCCGATTAACAACAAAAATTCAGTTAGCCAAAAACTCAGATAAAGTTTCATCAGGTGATAAAACAGTAAAACCCAACGAAGCCAAAACAATTAAAACAGAAAATGCGGAAATTAATTTAAGCAAAAACGCAGTTTACGATGCTGTAAATTTCACCATGTTCGAAAAATCCGATCCTGAAGCGGTGTCGAATGCTGTTGTTTTAAATGGTTCATACATTCCGGTTCATGATTATTTTACTTTAAAAATAAAGTCCAATAGAAGATTAACAGACGAAGAAAAAAACAAAACAGTCATAGAACTCAATTACGGAAGCGATAAAAATATCATCAAAGCAAAATGGAATGGCGATTGGGCAGAAGAAGAATTCAACAGGCTTGGAACGGCAAGGCTTTTATTCGACAATTCTTTACCATCCATTTCTCCAAGCTGGAAAGACGGAGCTTTGATAAGTTCCGGATTATTAAGATTAAAAGGAACAACCAAAATCGGCGATATAGAATCTTTCCGCGCAGAATTGGATGGGAAATGGCTTCGTTTTGCCAGGGTAAAAGATGATTTCGTCTATATTTTTGATGAAAAATGTCCGAAGAGTTCGGGTTCTCATACATTGAAAGTAACAACGATTAATACGGCAGGAAATACCAATGTGCAGACTTTTACATTTTCGAGATAAACTGTCTAGATTTATTTTTTTGACGCAAAGTTTTATTTCATTGATAATTAAATTTAAGTGAGCAAAGATGAATCAACAAGTTGATTTGATGAAGCTATATTTTCAAGCTTCGCGATGCAAATTTATTTGCCTTTGCAGCCTTAAAAATGAGGATAAAGTAAATAAAATCTTTGCGTTTAAATTATTTAAGCACAAATAGCACAAATGTTTTCACAAATAGACACGAAAATGAAACACAATCATCTGTGAAAATTTGTGTAAATCTGTGGGAGAAAAATTTAATAATCCAATCTTTTAATTTTAATTAAATAAATTTGTCTTCTAAAAATAAAAACCATTGGAATTCTATCCATCGATCGAAAAATCAGACATTCAGGAAATAAAAAAGTTTCAGGAGCAAAAACTTCAGGAACTTTTGATGTATCTTGAAACCCATTCACCTTTTTATCAAAAATTATTCAAAGAAAATAATATCAACATTGCTGATATTCAGACGTTGGAAGATTTGCAAAAAATCCCCACAACCACGAAGAATGATATTCAGCAGAACAACGATGACTTTTTCTGCATCACTCCCGATAAAATTGTGGATTACAGCACCACTTCAGGTACTTTGGGCGATCCTGTAACTTTTGGATTGTCAGACAATGACCTTGAAAGGCTGGCGTACAATGAAGCAATTTCCTTTGCCTGCGCCGGAATTCAAAAAGGGGACGTTGTCCAGATGATTACAACGATTGATAAAAGATTCATGGCCGGACTTGCTTATTTTTTAGGGTTGAGAAAAATGGGAGCAAGCGTCGTGAGAATGGGGCCGGGCATTCCGGAACTTCAGTGGGATTCTATTTTTAGATATAAGCCAAAATATCTGATTACCGTTCCGTCATTTTTGTTAAAAATGATCGATTATGCCGAAAAACATGGAATCGATTATAACAATTCCAGTGTTTACGGTGCAGTTTGTATCGGTGAAAGTATCAAGAATCAGGATTTTACGGATAATATTCTTTCGCAAAAGATCAAAGAAAAGTGGAATATTAAATTATTTTCAACCTACGCTTCTACGGAAATGAGCACTGCTTTTACAGAGTGCGAATTTCAACAGGGAGGTCACCATCATCCGGAATTAATCATCACCGAAATTCTAGATGACGAGGGAAATCTCGTTAAAGAAGGGGAAAGCGGGGAATTAACCATTACGACTTTAGGGGTTGAAGCCATTCCTTTATTAAGATTCAAAACAGGAGATATTGTAAAAGCACACTACGAACCTTGTGGATGTGGCAGAAAAACGATGAGACTGGGTCCGGTGATCGGAAGAAAACAACAGATGATCAAATATAAAGGGACGACTTTGTATCCGCCTGCGATGAATGATATTTTAAATGATTTTAATAACATCTTGTGTTATCAGATTGTAATTCAGTCGAATGAAATAGGGTTGGATGAAATTATCATTAAAGTAAGCACAGACAAAGACAACGAAAATTTTGTGAATGAAATTCGCGACCATTTCCGTGCAAAATTGAGGGTAAGTCCGAAAATTGAATTGATTGATTTTGATGTTTTGTCTAAAGTGGTATTTAATCCAAACAGCAGAAAACCGATCACGTTTATTGATTTGAGATAGATTAATAATGAAATCAGTAAAAAATAATAGGGCAGTTCGCAAGAGCTGCTTTTTTGTAATATATTTGCGGACTCAAAATATTAATAACTATGAAAAAATTATTTCTAATGGTATTCATGGCAATTGCAACGACAGTTTTTGCCCAAAGTAAAATTAATTTCGAATCCGGAAATTTAGATATCCTTAAAGGTCAGAGTGAGGTGAACGTTCAATTTTTATTTGAAAATGCCAAATTTCAAACGGACAATTACACAGAAGAACAGTATCTTGAGAGAAGAAAAAAAGAATCTTTGGAAAAGAAAACTGAAAAGTTCTGGGAATCATGGATTGGAGAATGGAATAATCATAGAAATGTTGTTTTCTTTAATAAATTTATTGATGGGTTAAATGAAAAAGCAAAGAAAATTAAATTTGGAAAAGATTTAAAAACAAAATATACTCTTATCATCGATTCAAAATGGATTTATGCAGGATGGAGCGGATTTGTGATGCAGCCCGGTAAATTATCAACGGAAATAAGAATTGTAGAAACAGATAATCCTTCTAAAGTTTTAACCAAAATTCAAACCGATAAAATTGAAGGTACAGGAAGCAAAGTGAATTATGGAATGGAGTATGGCAGAATCTCTGCAGCATACGAAAAGACAGGAAAAGAATTAGGAAAAGAAATTAAAAATGCTTTAAAATAAACGAAAACGGTCTGAAAAATCAGACCGTTTTTTTATTGTTGCTGCTTCTCCATTCTGATGAGGTTCGCAAGATTTTTTACTACTGTATCGTGTTTTTTCACGAAAGGATTGTCTTTATTCCAGACATAGCCTGCCAAAACTGCGCAGATTTTTCTTTTAACATCGGGATTTTCCGGTCTGTGGAAAAATAACTCCTGAAGATTTCCGGTGTACCATTCCTTCACGTAGGTTGTGAAAACATCAACTCCGTACAGAATATAATCTGCAAATTCTTTTTGCCAGTCCACTTTCTCGCCGTTCAGCTGTCTTATTGCTAATTTTGCAGCGGTCATTCCGCCTTCCGTTGCAAACGCCATTCCCGAAGAGAAAACCGGGTCGAGGAATTCTGAAGCATTTCCCGTCAACGCAAATCCGTCTCCGAATAAGCTCTTCACCGAGCATGAATAATCTTTCAGATGTCTCGGCTCGAAAAGAAAATCTACATTTCCAAAACGTTTTACATAATAATCGGAAAGAGAAATAGCTTTTCTCAAGGCTTCCGTAGTGTCTCCGTTTTCGATCAGTTTTTCAATATATTCTGTAGGCCCTACAATTCCCAAACTTGTATTCCCATTAGAAAAAGGAATTACCCATAGCCAAACTTCAGTTTCAATAATATCAAAAGAAATTAGAGTTCCTTCCACACCTTCCTCTCTGTTAGTATCCTCTACATGGGCAAAAATCGCAGAGTGAGGAGATAATTTTGAAGGTTTTTCCAAATCTAAAAGTCTCGGTAAAACTCTTCCGTAACCACTGGAATCGATCACGAATTTGGCGTGAATTTCCTTCGTTTCACCATCTTTATTTTTTACGGTAGTGATAGAATCTGTGCCATTAAATTCAATACCGATCACTTCTGTTTCAAATTCAAGATCAATACCTTTGTTCATCACTTCCTGAGCAAGAGTATTATCAAAATCAGCTCTCGGAACCTGCCACGTCCAGTCCCAGCCTTCCCCGAATTTGTCGCTGAAATCAAAAAGACAAACTTCGTCGCCACGCAAAAAACGCGCTCCCAGTTTTTTTTCAAAGCCCATTTTATCCAATGCAGGAAAAAGTCCCGCTTCATCAAAGTGATCCATCACCCTTGGAATCAAGCTTTCTCCAACGACCAGTCTTGGAAATTTTGTTTTTTCGACAACTTTTACGTTGACATTGTTCTTCTTTAAGTATGAAGAAGATACGCATCCGGAAGGCCCAGCCCCGATTACAAGCACGTCAACAAATTCTTTGCTCATCTTTGATTTTTTATTTTAATAATAACTTCTATCTTTGCCGCAAAATTAATGACAATTAATTAATAATTACAAAATTATCTTATTATTACTTTTAATTAATGAAAATAAATAACTTTTTAGAACTGAAAGATTTTCAGAGGATTATCATTGAAAATGAAAAAATAGAACTGGATGACACACTTCTTGCCAGAGTGGACGCAAGTTTTCAGTTTTTGAAAGAATTTTCGAAAAATAAAGTAATATATGGTGTGAATACCGGTTTTGGGCCGATGGCTCAGTTCAAAATCAGTGATGAAGATACACACCAGCTTCAGTATAATCTGATCAGAAGCCACTCTTCGGGTATCGGAAATCCGCTTCCTGCGGCTGAAGTTAAAGCCTGCATGCTGGCAAGATTAAATACTTTATCGTTGGGGAATTCAGGGGTGCATCAATCTGTAGTTAATTTACTTAAAGAATTAATAAACAGAGATATTATACCATTGATTTTCGAGCACGGAGGAGTAGGAGCAAGCGGTGACTTGGTACAATTGGCTCACCTGGCGTTGGTTTTAATCGGTGAAGGTGAGGTTTTTTATAAAGGTGAAAGAAAATCTACAAAACAAGTTTTTGAGATTGAAAATTTACAGCCGATTCAGGTGGAAATCCGTGAAGGTCTTGCCTTAATGAACGGAACTTCCGTGATGTCGGGAATTGGTGCTGTTAATGCATACAAAGCCAATCAATTAACCAATATTTCCATTAAATTATCTTGCGCGATCAATGAGATTGTTCAGGCTTACGATGATCACTTGTCTGAAGCTTTAAACGGAACAAAACTTCATGAAGGCCAGCAGAAAATAGCTGCCAAAATGCGCGATCATTTATCTGACAGTCAATTGATCAGAAAAAGAGCAGATCATTTATATACTCACTTTGAAGAGCAGGAAAAAGTATTCAAGGAAAAAGTTCAGGAATATTATTCTTTACGATGTGTTCCGCAGATTTTAGGTCCTGTTTTGGATACGTTAGAATACACTGAAAAAGTATTGGAAAACGAAATCAATTCAGCCAATGATAACCCGATCATCAATGTTGAAGATCAGCACGTTTACCACGGCGGAAACTTCCACGGAGATTATATTTCTTTGGAAATGGACAAGCTGAAAATTGTGGTAACAAAACTTACAATGCTCGCAGAAAGACAATTAAATTATCTTTTAAATGCAAAAATCAACGAAATTTTGCCTCCTTTTGTAAATTTAGGTAAATTAGGTTTCAATTTCGGGATGCAGGGTGTTCAGTTTACGGCAACTTCCACAACGGCGGAAAGCCAGATGTTGTCGAATCCGATGTATGTTCACAGTATTCCGAACAATAATGATAATCAGGATATTGTAAGCATGGGAACAAACGCAGCTGTGATCTGCAGAAAAGTTATCGAAAATGCTTTTGAAGTATTAACGATTGAAGCAATTACCATCGTTCAGGCTATTGAATATCTTGGTTTCCAGGATAAAGTTTCATCAGCAACGAAAGAGTTGTACGATGAGATCAGGAAGATTATTCCGGCTTTCTCAGATGATATGGTGATGTATCCGTATTTGGAGGAAGTGAAAAAATATTTAAAAGCAATGTAATTATTTGATATAATTGATTGTTTAAACTAAGATGAAGAGAATTACTTTTAAAAACTAAAATTACTAACTAACACATGAAATGTGCAATCGTCACAGGCGGCTCTAGAGGAATTGGAAGAGCAATCTGTATAAAACTGGCAGAAGAAAAAAATTATCATATACTCATCAACTACACTTCAAATGAAGCTGCAGCAAAGGAAACACTGGCTAAAGTTGAAGAATTGGGAGCAACGGGAGAAATCCTGAAATTTGATGTGGGAAATGCCGAAGAAACTCAAAAAGTTTTAACGGAATGGCAGGATGCCCATCCTGATGATGTGGTTGAGGTGATCGTAAACAATGCCGGAATTACAAGAGACGGCTTATTCATGTGGATGCCAAGTGAAGATTGGAACGCTGTGATCAACACAAGCTTAAATGGTTTTTTCAACGTAACCAATTTCTTTATCCAAAAATTATTGCGAAATAAATACGGCAGAATCATCAACATGGTTTCTGTTTCCGGAGTAAAAGGAACAGCAGGCCAGACGAATTATTCTGCAGCAAAAGGCGCTTTAGTCGGAGCTACAAAAGCTCTCGCACAGGAAGTCGCAAAAAGAAATATTACTGTAAATGCAGTGGCTCCGGGTTTCATCAGAACGGATATGACGCAGGATTTCAACGAAGATGAATTAAAAGCAATGATTCCTGCCAACAGATTCGGTGAAGCCGAAGAAGTGGCGGATTTAGTGGCGTTTTTAGCTTCTAAAAAGTCATCGTACATTACGGGTGAAATTATTAATATTAACGGAGGAATTTATTCTTAATTAATGTAAAAATATACCAATGTACCAGTTTACCAATTATTGTTACATTGCTAGATTGATACATTGTTAAATTTATAAAGATGGAAAATAGGGTTGTAATTACCGGAATGGGAATTTATTCCTGCATCGGAACTTCTTTGGAAGAAGTGAAAGAATCTTTATTTCAGGGAAAATCCGGGATTGTTTTAGTGGGTGAAAGAAAAGAATTTGGCTTCAGATCAGGACTTACAGGTGTTGTTCCGAAACCGGATCTGAAAAATCTTTTAAGCCGAAGACAACGCGTAAGCATGGGCGAAGAAAGCGAATATGCTTATATTGCCACGCTGGATGCATTAAAACAGGCTAATATTGACCAAGACTTTCTGGATCATAACGAAGTCGGAATTTTATACGGCAACGACAGTGTTTCTCAAGCAGTTGTAGAATCTATCGACATTGCAAGAGAGAAAAAAGATACAACTTTAATGGGATCCGGTGCGATTTTCAAATCTATGAATTCCACCGTGACCATGAACCTTTCCACAATTTTTAAATTAAGAGGAATCAACCTTACCATCAGTGCGGCTTGTGCGAGCGGTTCCCATTCTTTGGGACTGGCTTATATGATGATTAAAAATGGGTTTCAGGATATGATCGTCTGCGGTGGAGCTCAGGAAACCAACAAATATTCGATGGCGAGCTTCGACGGATTAGGCGTTTTTTCGGTAAGAGAAGACGAGCCGACAAAAGCATCAAGACCTTTCGATAAAGACAGAGACGGGCTTATTCCGAGTGGAGGTGCGGCAACTTTAATTGTTGAAAGCTTGGAATCTGCACAGAAAAGAGGCGCAACTATTTTAGCTGAAATCGTTGGTTATGGGTTTTCTTCAAACGGCGGACATATTTCCACACCGAATGTCGACGGGCCGGCTTTAGCGATGGACAGAGCCTTGAAACAATCGGGATTGGCAGCAAAAGACATCGATTATATTAATGCTCATGCGACTTCCACACCGATTGGCGATGCAAACGAAGCCAAAGCGATCTACGAAATTTTCGGAAGTGAAGTTCCGGTGAGTTCTACAAAATCCATGACCGGCCACGAATGCTGGATGGCAGGGGCAAGTGAAGTGATCTACTCGATTCTGATGATGCAGAATGATTTCGTAGCACCCAATATCAATCTGGAAAGTCCTGACGATGAGGCGAAAAAGATAAATTTGGTCGCTAAAACAAAAAGTCAAAAAATTGACGTATTTTTGTCGAATTCTTTCGGATTTGGGGGAACAAATTCGGCACTAATTGTTAAAAAATTTGAATAAAAACATGGAAAGGGAAAAAATTGTTGCGATCGTCAACGACTTTTTGGTTAATGAGTTTGAGGTAGACGGCGATGAAATCAGCAATGAGGCAAATTTAAAAACGACTTTAGGCTTAGACAGCTTAGATTATATTGATATGGTTGTGGTGATAGAATCTAATTTCGGAGTGAAATTGGGCGAAGCAGACTTCAAGAAAATGATCACTTTTGATGACTTCTACTCAACTATCGAGAACAAAATCGCTGAAAAAAAAGCTTAATTATTGATTGAAAATCTACTCTAAAAAAATGTAACAATATAGCAATCTAGCAGTTTACCAATGTTTAAAAATATTGTTACATTGTTAGACTGATACATTGTTAAATTAAAATTATGAACAAGTGGAAAGGTAAATCTAAAGGCACAATATTAGGATACAAAATATTCGTCTGGTGCATTAGAAATATCGGGATCCGGAGTTCATATTTTGTGCTTTATTTTGTTGCTGCCTATTACTTTATATTCGAAAAAAAGAGCAACCGGTATATTTCATACTATTTCAAAAAAAGACTCAGCTACGACTCCTGGAAGACAAAACTTTCTGTTTATAAAAGTTATTTCACCTTTGGAAAGGTTTTGATTGATAAAACAGCTATTTCCGCGGGATTAAGAGATAAATATACCTACGAATTCGACGGAATAGAAAATCTTCGAAACCTTTTGGCAGAAAAAAAAGGCGGCGTACTTATTAGTGCCCACATCGGAAATTTCGAAATCGCAGAACATTTTTTTGCTGAGATTGATTTCGATTGCCAGATTAATTTAGTGACTACAGACCAGGAAGTTACGGTCATTAAAGAATATCTTGAAAGTGTTTCTGTTAAAAAAAGCAATATCAAATTTATTTACGTAAAAGGCGATATGTCGCATATTTTCGACATCAATGAAGCGTTGTCGAAAAATGAACTGATCTGTTTTACAGGCGACCGGTATTTCGAAGGATCCAAGTTCCTTGAGGGCGATCTTCTCGGAAAAAGTGCCAAATTCCCGGCAGGTCCTTTCCTTATTGCCTCCCGATTGGGCGTTCCTGTGGTATATGTCTATGTGATGAAGGAAAAAAATCTTCATTATCATTTATTTGCAAGGGTGGCTCAAAACGTCAAAAAGCGTGATGCACAGGGACTTTTGAATTCTTATACCCAAAATTTGGAATCTATGATTAAAAAATATCCTCTTCAATGGTTCAATTACTTCGATTTTTGGGACGATATTGATTAATTTTTCAATATTTTTAGGGCAGCTTTTCCGCCTTCCGCTCCCAATCTTTTTTGCCTAAGCTTTCCCAAAGCAAAAAAGGATTTCCGCTCAAGTCGGGCTGCGAACAATTCAACGTTGATGAAAAATTAATCTCCTTGAAAAAAACATACGACATATTGGTTATCGGCAGCGGACTGGGAGGTCTTGTTTCGGCTCTTGTTTTAGCGAAAGAAGGTCTGAAAGTCTGTGTCTTGGAGAAAAACAACCAATATGGCGGAAATCTGCAGACATTTTCACGGGACAAAATGATTTTCGATACCGGAGTTCATTATCTTGGCGGGCTTTCAAAAGGACAAAATCTTCATCAGTTCTTTTCTTATCTGGAGATCATGGATGAGCTGGAACTTCAGAAAATGGATGAAAACGGATATGACAAAATCACTTTCGGCAACGATGAAATTGAGTATTCTCACGCTCAGGGTTACGAAAATTTTGTAGAACAGCTGTCAAAATATTTTCCTGAAGAAAGAGAAAATCTGGAAGATTACTGTGAAGAGATTCAGCGGGTTTGTAACCATTTTCCGAGATATAATGTGGTCGGAAGAGACTATTACAGTGAAGAAATTCTCCATCTCAATACCAAGAGATTCATCGAATCGATTACCCAGAATAAAAAACTACAATCTGTCTTATTAGGTTCAAATTTTTTATACGGCGGGGATTCTGAAAATGTCCCGTTTTATGTGCATGCTTTGACGGTGAATTCTTACATTCAGAGTGCCTATAAATGTGTAAAAGGAGGCAGCCAGATTTCAAAATTACTGATCCGGAAGCTCCGTCAGTACGGTGCGGAAGTTCATAAACATGCTGAAGTTTCAGAATTGATTTTTGATGAAAAAGATACTTTAACGGGTGTAAAAACTAAAGCAGGAAAAGAATATTCGGCGAAACAATTTATTTCAAATATTGAAATTCGTTCGATGATTAAACTGATTGGAGAGGAAAGATTGAAAAAGTCTTTTTTGAACAGGGTGTTCAGCTGGGAACCTGTTTCATCTTGTTTCAGTGTTTATTTGGTTTTAAAACCACATTCAATTTCGAATTTTAACTATAATATTTACCATTATACATCAGATGAGCTGGTTTGGAAGGCTCATCAATACAAAGAAGAAACCTGGCCGGAAACCTATATGCTTTCTTCTACACCATCGAAGCATTATCCCGAATTTGCAGAAAGCCTCACAACGATTTCCTATATGGATTTTGATGAAGTAAAAAAATGGGAAAATACGTTCAATACAATTGCAGATGAGCATGAAAGAGGAGAAATGTATGACAAGTTTAAAATGGAAAAGGCAGAAAAAATGATTGATGCTTTGGAGAAAAAAATTCCGGATTTGAGAAGTTTCATTAAAAAAATTTATACTTCTTCGCCTTTATCTTATCGAGATTATATCGGAAGTTTTGAAGGGAATATGTACGGCTACATCAAGAGTTCTGAAAATCCTTTGAAAACAATGGTTTCTCCACGAACAAAGATTAATAATCTCTTTCTTACAGGGCAATCGGTAAACATGCACGGGATTCTGGGCTGCACGATCGGGGCTTTCAACACCTGCGCTGAAATTCTCGGGAAAGAATTGATCGATGAAAGATTAACACAACTGATTAATAAAAATAAAGGTGAAGAATAGAGGACAAAATATGCAGTTGGTTGTCATTCAGAATGAAGCAGAGCGAAGCGAAGAATCTAAACAATTTGGAATAGATTTTTCCTTCCGTCGAAATGACAGAGTTTTAATTTTACTGTTTTTCAGCCTCAGCCTTATCCTCAATCTTACCTCTTGTGGTGTAAGAAAATCCATCAGACATATTCCTGAAGTACAACAATATTCATTAGAAATTCCAAAAGTCAATAAAATCAATGACTCTACTTTTAGTTTTAAAGAAAATTATTTAACTAAAAATAAACAGCAGCTTTGGGAGCTTTATATTAAAGGAAATCCATTGCAGCTGGGCTATAATAATGGTGCTTTAACACAGGATTTAATGCAAAGACAGGAAGAAATTTTCTTTTCAAAAGTAGAAGGTTTTGTCCCATCAAAGTTTAAGCAAAATTTATTGAGAGGTTTCCTAAAATGGTACAACCGCAAAATGTACCTGAATGTCCGTGAAGATTATCAGGCAGAATTGTATGGATTATCTCAGTATTCATCGGACAAATATGATTTTATTGCCCCAAAATATCTTCGAAATTTATATTTACACGGAGCCCACGATATCGGTCACGCAATGCAGGATCTGATGATGGTTGGCTGTACTTCTCTCGCCGTTTGGAACGAAAATACGGAAGACGGGGATTTATTGATCGGGAGAAATTTTGACTTTTATGTCGGTGATGATTTCGCCAAAAATAAATTAATCGAATTTGTAGAACCGGAAATAGGAATTCCTTATATGTCAGTAAGTTGGCCGGGAATGACCGGTGTGGTTTCGGGGATGAATGAAGAAGGGATTACCGTAACAATCAACGCCGGAAAATCGAAAATTCCGTTGACGGCAAAAACGCCGATTTCTTTGGTGACGAGAGAGATTTTGCAATATGCGAAAAATATCGATGAGGCGATAGCGATTGCCAAAAAGAGAAAAGTTTTCGTTTCAGAATCGATTTTGGTGGGAAGTGCGAATGATAAAAGTGCTGTAATTATTGAAGTTTCACCGGATAATTTCGGAGTCTATAAAGCTAAAAATACAAGCCGTGTTTTTTGTACCAACCACTTTCAGTCAGATGCTTATAAAGATGATAAAAGAAATCAAAAACACATTGCAGAAAGCCATTCTGAGTACCGTTATGAAAAGCTGCAGGAGCTTTTACAGGAAAACAAAAAGCTGAATCCGGAAAAAATGGCAGCGATTTTAAGGGATAAATCAGGCTTAAAAGGTGATAAAATTGGTTTGGGAAATGAAAAGGCGCTGAATCAGTTGCTGGCACATCATGCGGTGATTTTTTCGCCTCAGAAAAAGTTGGTTTGGGTTTCTTCAAATCCTTATCAATTGGGAGAATTTGTCTGTTATGACCTGAACGAAATTTTTTCCGATAAAAGATTAAAAAACGGAAAATTTGCAAAATCAGATTTGAATATTGCGAAAGATTCTTTTGTAGATTCTCAGGAGTTTAAAAATTATGAGGAATACAAAAAATTAAGCACAAAAATGGAAGAGGGAATCGATGATAAAGCAAAAATGTTCTCGGAAGAATTTATCAATCATTATCAAGCCTTAAATCCTGATTTTTGGTTCGTATACTACCAAGCCGGGAAGTGTTATTTTAATAAAAAAGAATATTTTAAAGCAAAAATTCAATTTGAAAAAGCGCTGACGAAAGAAATTACCACGGTTCCGGATAAAGAGAATGTCGAAAAATATTTGAAGAAAACTAATAAAAAAATAAAGAATTAACATGAAGAAAATTTTAAGTCTATTTTTAATTTTAACAGTATTATTTTCATTTGCACAAGACAAAAAAGAAGCCGGAAATCTTTTCATTAAAGCATTATTTAGTGAAAAAAATATAGAAGAAGCACATACATTTTTTGATCCCTCGGTTGGGGCACAAATTTCTGTGGCAGAATTAAAATCTTTGCCGGAACAGCTTGAAGGACAATTGGGTAAGTTTAAAAATATTATTGAAATAAACAATGAAAATGACACGTATTATTTTTATTCAGAATTTGAAAAATCGAAATTAGATATCCAGATTACTTTTAATCAAAACAATAAAATCATTGGATTTTATTTTATTCCTCACAAGATTTTTGATAAAGCGGATGATAAAACTGCTTTGCAGATAAGAAGTGATGGTATTCAGTTGAAAGGAACCCTTCTGCAGCCGACAGAAAACAATCAGAAAAAATTAGTCATTTTGGTTCATGGTTCAGGACCGCAGGATCGTGATGAGACGATTGGTGAAAACAAACCATTCAAAGATATTGCAGAATACCTTTATAAAAACGGGATTTCTTCTTATCGATACGATAAAAGGACGTATTCGAATCCTGAAACTTTTAATGACCAGTCAACGGTTGAACAGGAAACGATTAATGATGCGGTAAATATTTCTAATTATTTCAAAAACAACGAAAATTTTAAAGGATATCAGATTATTATTCTGGGACACAGTCAGGGAGCTTATCTGATGCCGAAAATTGCGGAAAAAGCTCAGGTTTCAAAATATATTTTTATGGCGGGAAATGCAAGACCCCTGCAAGATCTGCTTGTTGATCAGTTTGAATATCTTCATAAAATAAATCCATCAAGTATTTCTGAGAAAGACGTTCAGGATATGAAAACGAAAGTTGATTTTCTGAATTCTAAAAAATTTAATCTGAATGCTCCAAAATCGGAACTTCCTTTAGAGCAATCAGCCGCTTATTGGAAATATTTGGTTGATTATAAACCTCTTGAAGAAATAAAATCAATCAAAGCTCCAATGTTTTTTGCGCAGGGCGGAATGGATTATCAGGTTAGTGCAAAAGATTATGCACTTTGGAAAAATCAGTTAAAAAACAATAAGTTGGCAGAATTTAAGTTTTACCAGCCTTTGAGCCATTTATTCATGAAAACATCCGGGACACCTTCTCCGAAAGATTATGAGACCAAAGGAAATGTGGATGAGGGATTTTTAACGGATCTTACCCAATTTATTTTGAAGTAAGTTTATGTTTTATATAGGGTTATTCCTTGTTTTGTTGATTAATTCATTTTGATTTTCTGTTTTTATTTTAATATTTTAATCAAATTCTTTATTTTATTGTAAAAAATTTATTATCGTGTAGATTTATTATTTATATTTATTCGTTTTTTTTAAATGATTAAATGAATGAGAAAAATCTACTTACTATTTGTTTTTTGTTTCCTGATTTTGTTTTCGTGTAAAAGCGATGAACATATCGACAGCGTTGAAACTGAAAGTCCTGTAGTTAATTTTAATATTGATGCAGTTCCTTATTCCAAACTATCTACGTATGCTTTTTTTAAGGGAGATCTTAAAAATTTAGATCCGGTCGCTAAAGTAATTCCTTACGAGCCTGCGAGCTCTCTTTTTACCGACTATGCTTTAAAAAAGAGATTTATCTGGATGCCAAATGATGTAAAAGCAAGTTATGATGCAGACGATAAATCATTGAATTTCCCTGTTGGAACTGTCTTGATTAAAAACTTCTACTACAACACAATACAACCCGGAAATACCACTAAAATTCTCGAAACCCGCTTAATGATCAAAAAATCAAGCGGCTGGATTTTCGCAGAATATTTATGGAATGATGCCCAGATTGAAGCCGAATTGGTGACGGGAACAGATTTTACAAGCGGAAGTTCAAAGAATATTACCTTCAAAAAAGAAAATGGTGATATTATCACTACCGATTACAGAATTCCTTCTGAAACAGAATGTTACGCCTGCCATAAATTGGATAACAAACCCGTTCCAATTGGTGTAAAACCTCAAAACCTTAACGGTTCATACAATTATCCCAACGGACTGAAAAACCAGTTGCAAAAGCTGGTGGACGAAGGTTATCTTCAGAGCTATCCCTCCAATATCGTTTCTACGGTGAATTATAAGGATACCAGCAAGCCTTTGGATATTCGTTTACGTTCTTACCTGGATATCAACTGTGCACATTGTCATCAGGATAATGCCCGCTGCGATTACCGCGCCATACGTTTAAGCTTCAGCCAGACGACGAACCTGGCGAAAATGGGAGTTTGTATACTGGCAGATGAGCCTATAGATCCGTCATTGGAGAGAATCATCACGCCCGGAAATCCTAATAAATCGGTGATGCATTTCAGGCTTAGCTCTGTCAATGAAAACAACAGAATGCCTTTATTAGGAAGGACGATAGTTCATGATGAAGGTGTTGATCTTTTAAAACAATGGATTTCTTCATTAAACCAAAATTGTCCATAAAAAATTAATAACAAACTTATAACTCATGAAAAAAATATTCCCCTTTTTTGTTTTATTATTGAATAGCACATGGGTACTTGCACAGCTCACATGTGCTACAGCTGTTCCCCTCAGTGTGGGAACCATTACCGCTCCTAATGTTACAGGAGATGCACCGACAACCGCCTGCTCTTTAGGCACGCCGGGATCAAAAGGCTTATGGTATAAATATACTCCAACAGAGAATAAGACGATTAAAGTTACCACTTCAGCGGCAGGATCAAATAATGCAGATACACGATTGATCGTATTTACCGGAAACTGTACAGCATTGAGCTGCCTTATTGCCAATGACGATTTTGCAGGAAATTTTTCTCAGGTAACCTTTAATGCCGTGGCCGGAACGACTTATTATATTGTATGTGATAATAAATATTCTTCTTTAGGATTTAATATTACACTTTCTGAAGTGGTTGTTGTGCCGGATCGCTTATCTTTCATTCCGCAATCGGTGTCCAGTACAGGATCTTTTAATAATTGTGTGGTGGATATGAACGGAGATTATCTCGATGATATTGTTTCCGTGATAAGTGCGACTCAAATAATGATTTCTTATCAACAAACCGGCGGTGGATTTACCAATGTAAGCTATACAGTTCCTACGACTATAATCACTCCGTCATGGAGCATTGCGGCAGGAGATTATGACAATAATGGCTTTAATGATCTTGTGTACGGTTCGGGAAGCGGAATAGCTTTTTTAAAGGCCAATTCAGACGGAACGGCTTATACTTCAGACAGAAAACAGCAATCTTTTTTAGTTCAGAGAACCAATTTTATTGATATTAATAATGACGGAAAATTAGATGCATTCATTTGTGATGATAATGCTCCGAACAGATATTATTTAAATGATGGCACGAATATGAACCATAATCAGGGCGGATTGGGAGATTTTCCTTCCGGCGGAAATTACGGTTCTATATGGATCGACTATGATAACGATGGAGATATGGATCTCTATATCGCAAAATGCAGTGGAGGAGGTTCAGGACCTGGTGGAAATATTGATGAACTGCACAGAAATAACGGAAACGGAACATTTACAAACGTTGCAGCTACAGCAAATATGGCGAATCCTACTCAGACATGGTCTGCAGCATGGGGAGATTTTAATAATGACGGATGGATGGATGCCGTGGTGGGAATTAATTCCACAAGCAATGGTTTAAGCAAAGTAATGAAGAATAACGGGGACGGAACATTTACGGATAAATCTGCAGGTTCAGGTTATGACACGACCAATGCTTTAAGCAGGGAATATGTTGCCCACGATTTTGATAATGATGGATTTTTGGATGTTTTAGGAGCCGGAAATACGATAATGTTCGGAAATGGAGATTTTACATTTGTTCCCAATCCAACGGCTTATAATCTAAGTTATTACGATCGTCCGATCGGAGATTTGAACAACGATGGATTCCTAGACATTCAGAATGGGAATACTGTAATGATGAATGCCGGAAATACGAATAAATGGCTGAAAGTAACCTTAAAAGGTACACAAAGCAACAGAAACGGAATCGGAGCCAGAGTGGAGATCTATGGAGCATGGGGAAAACAGATCCGTGATATCCAGAGTGGAACAGGATTCGGAAATATGAGCACATTGAATGCACATTTCGGAATTGGTCAGGCTACAGCGATCACAAAGGTTATCGTAAAATGGCCTTCAGGAATTGTTGATGTGATTAATAATGTAACCCCAAATACAACACTGAACGTCGTAGAAGGAACATTCTTAGATACCAAAGAAGTTCAGACGTCCCAGGAAACCTTCACGATTTATCCGAATCCGACGCATGATATCATCAGCTTTAAAACTACAAATGACTTTATTCCGGTAGATGCCAAAGTCTACGAAATGAGCGGAAGAATGGTGTTACAAACAAAAGTTGAACGAAATTCAATCTCTATCAAACAGCTGAATACAGGTAATTATTTACTGATTGTAATGGATAAAAACGGTAAAACGTATTCACAGAAAGTGACTAAGAAATAATAAAATTTAATATAATGAATTGCTGCAAGGTCGAAAGGCTTTGCAGTTTTTTAATGTTTAAACTTTTATTTTAACCACAAAAGAGACAAAAGATAATAAATTGGTTATTTTAAGTTTACTATTAAGCAACAAATAAGAACGCATAAGCTTTAAAAATCTTTGATTTTTTCTTTTGCGGTTAAATTTTAATGAGTTTGAACAGATTTAAAATTAATTATTTTCCGGGCTTACTTTACTCAGGAAAAGAAAAGTGGCAATTCCTGAAATGACAGATATTGTCGTTGCTAAAATCGCGCTTCCGATCACGTATTGAAGAAGATTGTTTTTTACCAGTTCGAAATTCAATTCCTGGTTTAAAATATTGCTCTCACCATGTACAAATGGCGCTCCCAAAAACAATGAAGCCGCAATAATAAACGGGATAAACGGTGGTAAACTGACATTTGATGCTACAAAAGCCAACACTTTATTCAGCTTAAAAAGTACTGCCAGAGAAATGACAATTAAAGTTTGAAATCCCCAAAAAGGAGATAGACCGATGAATACACCCAATGCAATGGAAAAAGCTTTTGTACGGTTGGTTCCGTCACTTTCCAAGACATCTTCTTTTATGAATTTTCTAATACTTTTTTTTTTGAAATTATTCACGAAATTCCTCGGAATAATATAAAATAAAGTAATCGTTACCAAAATTGTATTCAGAATACTGATCCTCGTAAAATCCTTGAAAGGCCTGAAATGGGAAACCCTTTCCGCCGGATCATACAAAACTTTGATAGGAACATTTTTTACAGGAATGTGTCTCCACGCGGTTCTTACAATAATTTCAATCTCAAACTCGAATTTTGGTGTAAAATATTTTTTCGGAATTTTATGTAAAGGATATAATCTGTAGCCGGATTGGGTATCTTCTAATTTAATTCCTGTTTCAAACCAGAACCAAAAGTTGGAAAAACGGTTTCCGAAACTGCTTTTCTTAGGGATCCCGTCCTGAGACATATTTCGGTTTCCGATGAGTAAAATATCTTGTTTTTCGCTCAGTAATGCTTCCACAAAAACAGGAATGTCATCAGGATAATGCTGTCCGTCGGAATCGATGGTGATTGCATAATGAAAACCTAATTCTTTTGCCTTCCTGAAGCCTAGTTTAAGTGCATTGCCCTTTCCTTTGTTCTCCGGTAAATTAATTACATTGATTTGAGAATAATGGTTTAAAATTTTCGGAGTGGAGTCGGTAGATCCGTCATTCACAACAATAATATTTTCAGTGTAGTCTAATACACCGTCGATCACTCTTTGCAGCGTTTTTTCATTGTTGTAAGTGGGAATTAAAACACAGATTTTCTTTTCAGAAATTGCGTTTTGGACTTCAGGCAGGGTCATTGGTCTATTTTAATGTTGCTCTTTCTGCTTCGGTAATGGTTTTAGACTGTGCCGCAAATCTTTTTACATAATTTTTCATAGCAATATTTTGTTTGCTGTAATTATTTAAAATAAATGCTTTATCGTCTTTAAGGCTTCCTCTGTATCCTACAATTTTAGGAATATTTTCCTGAACACTTAATCTTATTACTCGCAGTTCTATGTTGTTAGGATTAGCTTTAATAATGCTTTCAAGGTTTGTAGCGCCTGTTTTTACCAGTTGTTTTCTGTTTTGTTTGGCGATTTTAGCTTCCATGATTTTTGCAGCAGCTTTATAGCCCAGGGTTATAGGGTCAGAACCCGTCTGTTTTTCTGCAACGTTGATGAAGGCTGCCGTGTTGGCCGCTGAAGAATTTGCCTTTGCATAGCTGTATCTCAGAGCATCCAGATCATTCTGGAAAAAAAACAGGAAAGCTGTTATTAACGATAAAATAAGTTTCATGATGTCAATTTTTGATAGTTTACTGACATTTTTAATGCAATAGTTTCGCCAAAATAGGTGGTGTTCTTCACTTTTATTTCTTCTTCGGTCTGGTTGATGTCCAACTGGAGCTTCAAATCAGGGGTTTCAAACGGATTAATGATTGCCATAAATTTCACATTTGAAGCTGTTTTTAAGAATAATTTTAACCCTGTGAATTCTTCCGTCAGTTCTTTTACGATCTGCATCATACAAACCCCTGGAGTCACCGGATTTCCGGGAAAATGTCCCTTGAAAATTTCATGATTTTTATTTAAAGAAATATTTGCAGTGAAGCTTCCGTTTTCTGCCTGTTCGTATGATTCTAAAGTATAAAAGTCTGTAAGAATGGTCTGCATAAAATTATTTTTTCATGTTAAATGTATAATAAACTCCTGTCTGAAAAAGTAAATTGGTATGATCTTCACTTGTCGTTTTTATTTGTGAAATCATTCCTTTTTTAAATCTTGCCTCAATACCAAAATTTTTGGTAATATCATAACCGGCTCCCACTAAAATCCCAAGATCGGTGGTGTTTTTATTATATGGATCAAAATTTTTGTCACTGATCAAAATATCTATGCTCAATCCTGCATGCAGATTGAATTTATTTAAATAAAATTTATTGACAGCCTGAAGCGAAATATAAGATAATTCGGATTTTATTTCCTGCTTGCTGGTTTTCATAATCGTTCCCTGTCGCGAATAATTGATTTCCGGCTGTAAAGCATAGAGTTTAGAAAATCGGATAGTTCCAAATGCGCCCACATAAAAATCTGTAATATAGCTCGTTCGCACTTTTTCTTGATCTGCCCAATATTCATCACTGGCCTCAAACCAATTGTAAATTCCCCCGTCGGTTTCTGTGAATTTTGCAAAATTAACTCCACCTCTGATTCCCGGAGTGAAAGTAATTTGCGCAAAAGAAAAACTTGAAATGAGTGCAATTAACAAAAAGGTAAATTTTTTCATGGAAATTATTCAGTTTCGGTTATTTGAAATAGTTTTATATTGATTTTGAAATCTTTGTGTTGAAGATTCAAACTATCCGCGAAGATATGTTTTTTTGCATCAAAAGTAAAATCGATTTTTTCCTTATTGTTTTTCGTATAGATGATTTGTTTCAATAAACCATTTTCGTTGTTGAAGAATAAATAATAAGCTTTTTTATCAATTTTTGAAAGGTAAATGTTGGAATTTCCGTTCTCAAAACTTTCAGATACAGGATATTTTTGTTTTAATAATTGCTGAAAATCATTCTTTAAAAAATTAATGACAATCTTTTTATCTAAGTCAGGAAGAACATAGTTCAATTTAAAATCATTCTCTGAAATTTCAAAATCAATTAATTTATTTCCAAAATCAGAAGTCATGGCAACACGATGCGTTGTTTCGTTGATTTTTTTAATTATCAGAATGCCGCTTACGTGATTTTTATAAATATCCATCTGACATTTATAAACATAATCTTCATGGGAAGAAAAGTATAAATTTTCAACCGTTTTTTCAGAATTGGGTATAGATTGTACGTTTGTTAACTTATACGTTTTACAGGAAGCAAGTGATAATACAATCAGACTATAAAGAAAACTCTGAAGCAGAAACCGGCGCATTGATCTTTGTGTTTTTGAAAACAATATTCGTAGTATCTCCCGAAGCTTCCGTCATATTCACCTGTGAAACCGTCGATTGGTTTTTAGGAAAATGCAGTTCGATCTGCTTAATATATTTCAGCAATTGAGCGGATTTCGGAGTAAATTTTGCAATGTTATAATTGGCATTTTTCAAATAGGTTACAGAAAATTCCGGATCGTTGAACATCTGCCCATTGGAACTTCCGACGATTAACTTATTGATTTTCTCAAACGTTTTGCTCTTCGCATCCACAGAAGATTTTTTCCCCTGATCATTGATGAAAATTTTATTATCCTTAAAAACAATACTGTACTGATAAGGCTTCGTATACTTCCAGCTCAGCATATTCGGAGATTTTAAAGACATTCTTCCGTACGTTACAATATTTTTATCCAAAAAGTCCATTTTCTTGGTTTGGGTAAAATCGCTCTGTAATGTTTTGATCTGTTTGGTTTCCGAGGAAACTTTAGTGACGAATGCTTTTGCTTCAGCGCCCGACATTGCTGTATTTTGTGCAAAAAAGAAGCCGGAAACTAATAAAAATGCTCCAAAAGCAATATTTTTAATCATTTTTTTTGATTTTTAATAATTGAATCAACAGTAAAAGTCGAATATTTTTTATCCTTCAAAAATAGCAATAAATCTACCAAAACATTGTACGTTTTTTCTGAAGTGTCGTGAAGAAGAATAATACTTCCTTTTTTTAATCCTTTTGTGACTTTTCTGTAAATTTTTTTCTCATCTTCAGTAATGGTGTCCAATGAACGAACATTCCAGCCGATGCTTTTTTTTTGAGTTTTTTTAATAGCTTTTGCAATATTCGGATTGTTGACGCCAAAAGGAGGACGGTATAAATTGGTTTTAATATTGCCGATTTTTAGCATTACATCATCACACTTTTCAATTTCCTCAATCATTTTTGAAGTAGATAAAAATCCTGTATTATTAGAATGCGAAAGCGTATGATTTCCAATCGTGTGCCCTTCGGCTATAATTCTCTGAAAAGTTTCGGGATATTTTTCAATCTGTTTTCCGATGCAGAAAAAGGTTGCTTTTGTATTGTTTTCTTTTAATAAATCTAAAAATTTCGGAGTAAATTCGGTTGGCCCATCATCGAAAGTCAAGGCAACTTCCTTGATTTTTGTCCTTTTATGGGTAATGCTGTTGACAAAATATCCTAATGTAATATCAAAAGAGCCCCAGGCTAAAACCGCTATAAATCCAAGAAAACAGAGAAAATATACCAAAAACCCTCCATGAAACGCATAAATAAACACGTTGCAGAAAAGATAAAATAGGATAAAAGGATAGTGTTTCATCTTTTATTGTTTTTGGGGTTTAACGTCATTGCGAGGAGCGAAGCGACGAAGCAATATCAAATTCGTAATAGATTCCACGCTCCACTTCTGAACTACGTTCGCAAACCTTCTGTCTGTACTCTGAATGACAAACTAACTGTTACTTCACTGATAGAAACTAAATTCTTTCCAACAAAACCAAGCTATGATCATTTCCTCCCAAATGATTATACAATAGAATATTTTTAATTTCTTCTTTTTTCAAATCATTAATCATCATCACTTCCGGAATCGTTTGATTTTTAAGAATATGACAAGCCATAAATGTTGAAAAACCACTCGCCGTATTGAATTCTCCACTCAAATGTTTGTAATATAATAAAGCCGAATTTTGAAATACATCCATGGCTTTTGTATAATAAACATCAGATTTTGCATCACCGCTGAAACCTAAAATTACAGCATCGATCTCATCATGTTTCAAATTATTTTTAGTTAAAAATTCCTCAATAAACTGTTGAATTTCAGTTAAATCTAATCTACTACTAATTTGAATGTCTTTCAATTGAGCATAAGAATTTTCCGTTTTATCTTTTCCTACAACAAAAAAACTTGCCCCTTCTCCCCAGATTACGCCATCTGTTGTTGAATTCAAATAATCAACGGGAAGATTTTCTTCTTTTTTAATGGTTTTGTTTAATTTATACAATTCCATCGTTCGTTCGGTTTGTTCGTCTGTTGAACCTACCAGAACATTTTCTGCTTCACCATCATTAATCTGCAATTTTGCATCCAAAAATGAAAATTCCAGCGACGAAGAAGTATTTACGTAAGTGAAATTATACGCGTGACACTGCAACCCTAAAGCGATTTGCCCCGCAACAGTATTGTGAGTTGATTGAATAAAAAACGTCGGAGTCAGAAACTCTTCCTGATTATCAATCACATTTTTTAAAAATTTTTCAGAATCCTGGGAACAACCCATTCCTGTTCCTACGATGATGGCGTCAGGATTTTCGATTTCGGCTTCTTTTAAAGCGAAATGTGAAGCTACAGAACTCATTTTTACGGTTTTAGACATTCTTCGGATCATTGCCGGAGGAATGAATTCTTTGTAAATCGGTTCAATAGCTTTCAAAACCTGAGTTGAATTTTCAGGGTGTAAATTTTGGAAAAAATTTTCATTTAAAGTGTCCTGAACCGAAATGCAGGCCGCACTGTTGATGTAAACGGCACTCATGATTTTGAGAAAATTAAGGTTGAACAATTTCCTCCAAAACCAAACGAATTGGAAAGAACGTGGTTAATATTTTTCTCTTTAAGTTCAGTCACAGGCGTTAAATCAAATTCTTCCATTTTTGTTTTAAAATTCAGATTCGGGAAAATGATATTATTTTGAATGGCTAATAATGAATAAACCGCTTCAATTCCTGCCGCCGCAGCCAAAGTATGACCTGTAAAAGCTTTCGTAGAACTGAATTCCGGAACATTATTTTCGCCAAAAATTCTAATCATAGCGATTCCTTCTGATAAATCATTATTGGGAGTTGCGGTTCCGTGAACGTTGATGTAATCGATATTTTTTTTATCTAAACCGGAAACTTTCAAAGCTTTTTCCATCGCTAAATAAGCACCTTGACCGTTTTCCGAAGAAGCAGTTTGGTGATGGGCATCATTTGCATTTCCGTATCCTGAGAGATAACCCAAGGCTTTTTTATTTTCTTTTTTCACGATTTCGTCAGATTCCAAAATGATGAAAGCTGCTGCTTCACCCAAGTTCAGACCTTTTCTTTCGTTGTCAAAAGGCGTGTTGTAAGAATCCGTGAGAATCATCAACGTGTTGAATCCATTCAAAGTAAATTTTGAAAGCGAATCTGTTCCGCCAACAATTACTCGGTCTAAAACTCCGTTTTTAATGAGTTTTGCACCCATCATGATTGCATTGGCTGCCGATGAGCAAGCCGTACTGATGGTCGAAACCATACCTTTTAAACCAAGATAATCTGCAATGAGTAAAGATGAGTTTCCCGCATCATGAGCGTCAATATATTTTTGCTTTTCAGGGAAATCTTCGTAGGTGTAGAAATATTTTTCGGTGATATCCATTCCGCCAACGCTGGTTGAGGAGATCAAGCCTGTTTTATATTCATTAATGTCTGAAATTCCGGCACTTTCTACGGCTTCTTTTGCTGCAATCATCCCTAATAAAGCGGTTCTGGTAGCATTATTATCTTCGTTTAACTGAAGTTTTTGTACCAGCTCTTCATTAGACAATTTGATCTCGCCCGTTTTAATATTTCCGACATGACGCGTTTCAAACAACTGAATGTCTGAAATTCCGTGTTTTCCGGATTTTAGCGAACTCAAATTTTCCTCCACATTGTTTCCGATGGAGGAAATGATGCCCATTCCTGTTATGGCAATTTTTTGACCCATCTTAATTTTATAATGTAACAATGTATCAATCTAACAGTTTACCAATAATTGCTAGACTGTTAGATTGATACATTGGTATATTAATTTATTTTGTTCTGTTTTCTTCAATGAATTTCGCCATAGTGTCGATAGAAGCGAAAATTTCCTTTCCTTTTTTAGGATCGGCTAATTTTATTCCGTATTCTTTATCAAGAAGAACGATCAATTCCAAAGCGTCGATAGAATCCAATCCAAGACCTCCACCGAATAACGGATCTGTATCTTTAATTTCTTCTACTGCAACGTCTTCAAGGTTAAGAACTTCGATGATTTTGTGCTTTAATTCTTCTCTTAAGTTTTCCATAATTTTTAATTTACCAATGTATCAATGTACTAGTTTATCAATTTGAACCAAAAGTCATTGTTACATTGTTATATTTTTACATTGTTAGATTACATAGTCAGCAAATATACAAAAGCTTTATAACTTTCCTGATATAGTTCTACCCAGCCACACAGTACTTTATCAGCCTTTCCTGACTGTAAAATCTGTTCCGAGTAATCGTTTAAAAAATTTTCATCAAATTCATTCAAAACAAAAAAAGCATTCTCTGTCTGCATTTTATGTTTGATGCTGATTTCGCCGACACAAATATTAGGTAAAGTATAAACAAAAACAGCAGGGCTCGGAAAATAATTTTCCTGAGAATTGATGCTTTCCTGATATTTAAAATCGGTGTCTAAACTTGATGATTTGTTGGCAAAAACCAATGCCGTTCTGCTTTGGTCTTCTTCTTTTAAAATCATTTCTGAAGCAAGAAAAGCCAATTTACTTAAATTATCCATTTTATGAAATTTCGGATAATTAAGCTCTAAAGTTTTATAAGCTTCTTTCGCAAAATCTGAAAAATTTTCAGTTTGAGTTTCAAAAACAATTTTGTTGTTAAGAATGATTTTTGAGTTTTCTACGGTGCAAATGTCTGTTTTCTTCATGATTTTAACATTTTTCTAAAACAATCGCCGCATTACACCCGCCAAAACCAGAAGCCGTTTTCAAAATATATTTGATTTCTGCAGGCTGATTTTCTTTTATAATGTTCAAAGGTTGGGAAGTGCCCGTCTCTTTAAAGTTTTTAGAAGGAATCAGAGTATTTTTTAAAGCAGATTCCATAGAAATGATGCTTTCTAATAAGCCTGATGCTCCCAAACAGTGGCCGTAATAGCCTTTCATACTGTTTAATGGAACATTTTGCAATTCCATTCTGTTGAAAGCGATGGCTTCCATTTCGTCGTTATATATTGTCGCTGTTCCGTGTGCAGAAATAAAATCTATTTTTCCTGCGGAAACATTGGCTTCTGTCATCGCATTTTTGATGCTTGCAAACAATCCGTCACCGGTTCTTGATGGCCCGGAAATATGATTGGCATCATTGATAGCTGAGTCTCCTAAAATTTTAAAACTAAATTTTTCGTTTGAGGTTATTTCGTCACTTCGTTCCTCGCAACGACTTGTCATATAAACAGCCGCTGTTGCTTCACCAATATTGATTCCATCACGGTTTTTGTCGTAAGGTCTACAGATTTCCGTTCCGATTGCCTGAAAAGAATTGAAGCCTGAAATCACAAACTCAGAAATTTCATCTCCAGCAACAACAACGGCATCTTTATATTTTCCTGCCTGAATCATATTTTTCGCCACAGCAATCGCCATTACTCCCGAAACACAGGCATTGGAAACGACAATAGGTTTTGTTTTAAATCCAAAAAAATCAGCTAATTTTTGAGCTAAATTTGAAAGAAAAACACCCTCTGGTAAAGCTGTCTGGTTTTTTAATAAACTGATGTTTCCTTTTGTGGTCGATAAAATAAAAGCTGTTTCATCTGAAATAGAATGTCTTGCGACCAAAGGCTTTAAACTTAACAAAAACATTTTTTCAAGCCTTGTGAAATCTTGATTGTCGAATTTTTTTTGAAATTCTTCTTCCAGCTTTTCAGAATCAATCATGGAAGCATAAAAAGGCTCCTGATTTTCTATAATTTTATGTAAAGCTACGCCCGATTTTCCATCTAAAAGGGCATTCCAGTTTGAAGAAACATCAAAACCCAAAGGCGTGACGCAGTTGTAATCTGTAATATAAACTTCCTTCCTCATTATAATCCCATTTTATCTTTCCAGGCCTGAAAAAATTCAGGGTTATACAAACATAAATTATTGTCGGAATCCAGAAAAACCTGAATGGTTTCTCCAGAACACACCAATTTATTTTCTTCGTTAAAAAGCTCGTATCGGTAAATTAATTTCGCTGAAGTGGAATTGACAAAAGTGGTCACGATTTTAAACGTTTCTCCATATTTTAAGGGAAGAAAATGTTCACACGTACTTTTTACAATCGGTGTTACAAATCCCGCTTTCTGAATGTCCAGATAAGTCAAACCGTGCTGTCTTCCGAAAGCTTCTCTGCCATCCTCGAAATACACGATGTAATGTCCATGCCAAACAATTCCCAACGGATCTGTCTCGTTGAACCTTACGCGGATTTCTTCCGTACAACTTAATATGTTTTCTTTAGACTGCATTTTGTTTTCTTTCGTAAAATAATGAAATAGTGACCATTGCTATGTAAAATAAAAACAGGAAGCCTAATTCTTTGGCAATTCCGCCGATTCCGCTGTTTCTGAGGATGATGTCGTAATAGGCATTTAATCCCCAATTCATAGGTGAGAATTTAGCAATAGACTGCATAAACTCCGGCATTAGAAATACAGGAACCCAGATTCCTCCAATGGCTGCCAAAACCACCACAGAAGTTGCGCCAAACGGTGCAGACTGTTCCTGAGTATCGGCAACAGTGCCTAGCAAAACCCCAAATCCGATTGCTGCCAATCCTGCAAAAATGGTGACAATAATTAAATGAAACATTTTTCCGGTAACATCAAATTGTGGTAAATCCATATAAGGAAAAAGGTAAATTCCTACTGCAACCATCAGTAAAAACTGAATAATACAGATGATAAGATAAGTAAATGTTTTTCCTAAAATATGAATAAAATAGGGAGTCGGACTCACTCTGACCCTCACACTTGTTCCCTGACTTTTTTCTTTAACTAAATTGATAGATAAAGGTACCACAATAAAGAAAATCGCAAACAACGCCCACGCCGGAACGTTGTGCTGAACAGAATTCGGAATGACTTCCGAAGCTCCTTTTTTCGGGGTGATTTCTTTAAAGCTGATTAAACTTTTATTTTCTTCAAGGTTTTCTGTCGTTCCCAGCTGATCCTGGAAAGCTTTGTAAATCTTTTTATTTTCGATCTCAAAAACCATTTTATTTACAGAATTCATCACAGAATTTTTAAATCCGGCATTGGTTGCCGGGTCAAAATACAGATGAATATCTTTGGCTTTTATCTGAACATTCTTTTTAGCAGAAGCAGAATCTGTTTCCAGTCCGAATGAACTGACGATGGTCTGAACTTTAGAATCGATATTTGAATTTAAATCTTTCGTTAAATTTTCCGGAATCACGATTGCAAGCTGATAATCTCCTGAAAAAACCGCATTCTGAGCCGATTTTTCATTATAATTAGTCAAAAGTTGGAATGTTTTGCTGTTTTCCAGTTCTTTTTTAATGCTTTTTGATACTTCAGATTTATCTTTATCAATGAAAATAATCGGGATTTTAGATCCTTCCAGATTTTTAAATGTAGAATCCTGAATCAATGTGATCGTGACAATCAGCAATAAAGGCATCACGAAAATAATCACGATTCCTCCGATATCTCTTTTCAGCAAAAGGATTTCTTTAACGAAACTTCTCCACAATTTATACAACAACATCTCTTAATTCTTTTCCGGTTAATGAAATGAAAACATCTTCTAAATTCTCAGCGCTCGCAACTCTGTTCACCAATTCTTCGGGGGTTCCGACAGCATGGATTTTCCCATGATCAATAATGGCAATTTTTGTACAGAACTCCTCTGCCTCAGAGAGGTGGTGAGATGTATAAATGATACACGTTCCTTTTTTATTTAAATCCAAAAGATAATCAATAATTGCTTTTTTAGACTGAACATCTACACCGACCGTCGGTTCATCGAGAAACAGAACTTTAGGATTGTGAAGGGTTCCCGCGATAAGATTGCAGCGGCGCTTCATCCCTCCTGAGAATTGTTCCACTTTTTTATCTGCAAATTTTGATAAACCCATGATTTCCAGAGATTCATCGATGGTATTGCGTAATTTTTTATGGCTTAAACCGTAAAGACTACCGAAGAACATTAGATTTTCTCTGGCCGTCAAAGTCGGGTATAATGCGTATTCCTGCGGAACGATTCCGATGATTTGTCTTAATTTAAAACCCTCTTTTTGAGGTGATAATCCGTTGATTTTAAAATTTCCCGAAGTCGGTTTTATTAATCCCGAAAGCATGGAAATCAGGGTTGTTTTTCCGGCTCCATTGGGGCCGAGAATTCCGTAGATTTCGTTTTTCTCAATATTCAACGAAATATCGTTTACAGAAAATTCTTCTGCATTTTTATATTTTTTGTATAAATTTTTAATTTCAATAATATTCTCCGCCATATCAGATCGCTTTTCTCAGTTTTTTATAAAAAGCTTCTTCCAGATCAGCAATATGAAGCATAGACTTTGAAAGATTATTATAGATGTCGCTTTTCGAGTTTCTGTTTTTGTATACTCTTGCAATATCCACGGCAAAATCTCTCCAAAGGTCGCCGATGGCTGTAATTTCTTTGGAAAGCTCTTTAAGCTGGTCATTTTTGAGAATCACTGCGGCTTCCTGCAAAAATGCACCGTAAATAAATCTGAAACCGCCACCGCCGGTGCCAATTTCTTCCTGCATTCTGATCAGTTGCCCGAGATAATGATTGGTCACTTTTGTTCCTTTTTTCTCGGCCCATTTCGGAATGCTTTTCGCGACCCATCTTATGGCCTTTACGCCAATCAGAGGAACAGGTGCGAGCATGTTTTTACAGGTGTCTCTGATGCCTTTTTTTATCGCTTCTTCCAGGTTGACATCTTCAGGGATGTAGGTGGGATAGTACATATGGCCTTTTGGGGGAAGTGCTCCTTTGGCGTATCTCACTTTTTCCAGTTCTGCTTCGGAAAGAGAAGTGGTATAGTCCATCACCGGATCACTGATTAAAAATCTTCCGTTTTCTTTTCCGTAAACCACCAGATTGTGGGCGTTGAAGTGGAATTTATATTCTTCAGGAAAATAAGTAAGATTGAAAACCCCAACCTGAAGTCCGGTAGGGATATTATTTTCCAGGTTTTTCTCTAAAGCTTTTTGAGCTTCCTGGGGATTTGAAAATTTTATTCTTTTAATTTTAATTCCCAGTCTTTTTGCCGCTTTGCTGAAAATAGCTCCGGGCATCGGTCGGTAACTAAAACCGGGAGCGAAATTCACTTTTAAAAAAGGTAAATACACAAAGAATAATCCGGAACCGATCCCGAAAATCATAGGTTCGCTGAGTTTTAAACCTTTGTTTAATAGTAAATTAGAGGCGACACCGTTTTCGCAATGGGCGGTCTGATGGTGTTCAAAATTAAGTTTCATTTATAGCTTGTTATCTTATTAACCCTTTCAGAGTTTTAAACTCTGAAAGGGTTAGTTACTTATTTTCCGGTGAAATTTTTCAATTCATCCACTGAAATTCCGAAAGCATCGGCATATTTTTTCAGGACGGATTCGCTTAGTGTTTTAAATATTTTTGGTTTTGCATGCCTTTTTACGCGCCACTGCCACATCCCAACGTAGGCTGCAAGAACCTGAAGATCCATTTTATTTAGTTCCATGAAATAAATAATCGGACTTACTTTATTGCTGGCAACATTTTGTTTTGCTTCTTCTATTCTTTCGGTTATCAACTCCATCGATTCGTCCAACGCTGCTTTTTTAGCCTCCCAGCCGATACTGTTGGCTGTTGTATAATTATCGTTTTCATCAGTCACATACAAAACTTCAGTCATGTTGGCCGATTTCAGGTTGCTTTCGTCTTGAGGAAGATCTTGTTTTTTCATTGGAGATCAGTGTTTTACTTCTTGAATAAACAAATTAATTTCAGCCCGGATTAATAATTCATCATTATTAAAAGCCTCACAAAAGATATTGCAGATGTTTTCAAACTGTGAAATCAGTGAGGCCTTTGAAATAATCTTGTCACCGACTTTCGGCAACGTAAAAACTTCAATTTTCTTGATATTCGTAATGAAACCAATCACTTTTGTTTCCGTTTCCGGGTTTTCGAAGAAGCTTTGTCCTACAATTGATGAACATGTCTGGGCCAGATTTTCAATAAGTCCGGCTTCCACAAATTCATTATTGTGAACAAAAATATTATCTTCTAAAATTTCAAAGGAAGTTACAACTTTTTCTTTGGTCAGTTCCAGAATATAGTCTGCCATCAGCATCGGCTCGCGGTGCGGGAGAAAATTATGTATATTGATGATATTGTCTTCCTTGATTTCCATTATATTTTGTTTTCTGAATTAATACAGATATTCAATTATTACTTTACCACAGTTTTCATTTGAGAGCTTGCAATAACCTCATCATTCAGCTTGGTAATGGCATCTACCAATGTTACTCCCATTATTTCACTCAGAATTTTAACTTCAGTTTTCAAAATATCTCCCACTTTTGGCAAAGCTTCGGTTTGAAAAGATTTAATGGCGCCAATATATCCTGTCGGAGCTTGTTTTCCCAGCAAGTAAAACTTGTAGCCGGTGTGTAAAGCCACACTTTGAGCCTGATGCTCGATTAAACCTGAAGCCTGAAAAATTCCGTCGTGAGTAAAGAGATTTTCCTTTTTTATTTCAAATCCTGAGATCAGATGATTTTCAGAATATTCTGCAATGCTGCTTACCATTACAAAGGGAAATCTCTGCGGAATCAGGCTTTCAACAAAATTCTGATTGGAGGTTGGCAGTTTGTTTTCCATTAGCAAACAGTTAGCAATGCACAAGAATAAGCAAATCTTCCACTTTCAGGAACGCAAAGAAGCACTTTTTCTCCTTTTTTCAATCTTCCTGAATTCATCAGTTGTTCCAACGCGATAAAGATTGATCCTGCACCAATATTTCCTACTTCAGAAAGGTTGTAAAACCATTTTTCCCAAGGGAAATCCAATCCTACGTTCGCAAATTCATTCTTTAAACCTTCTTTAAAATATCCTGAAGAGATATGTGCCAAAACGTGGTCAACTGTCTCAGGATCAAGATTGTGCTTGTCGAAAGAAGATCTTAAACTTTCTGCTCCTTTTACTAAAATATATTGGTCAAGAAGTTTTGTGTCTTGTTTTAATGCAAAAATTGATTGCTTCAACCATTCATCTGAAGGGTAATCTGCCCATGATTTTAAGCTTCCGTTTTCCTGTTTTTCGCAGCCGGAATACATACAGGCTTCGATCTCGTGAGCGTAAGAATAAAAATCAATAAATTCTATTTTTAAAGAAACTTCATTTTCTCTTGGCTTATCTTCCAATAAAAAAGCTCCGGCTCCGTCAGAAAGCATCCATCTCAAAAATTCTCTTTTGAATGCGATAATAGGCCTTTCTTCCAACAAAATAAGATTTTCCGCTTCGTGATTGAATTTGTCGGCTGTCATCCATGCAGACATTCTTTCAGAACCGACACAGACAGCATTTTTATGTACGCCTGCCTTTACGGAGAGGAAGCCATAGTTCAGGGCATTCATCCCGGAGTTGCAAAGCCCTGTTGCGGTGTTGATGGCTAAAGGTTTTTCGACATTAAGCTCGCCGTGAACCATTGAAGCATGCGAAGGCTGGATCTGATCCGGAGAAGAAGTTCCCACGGAAAGCAGTTCCATATCTTCTCTTTTGAATTTGTCATCAAAAAGACCCTCTACAGCTTGGGCTGCAATCTGAGCATTGGTATGAGTGGGATTTCCTTCTTTGTCTAAAGCATAATATCTCGTCGTAATTTTGTTGTTTCTTAAAATGAGAGCTTTAGCCTTTGAAGGAGCGTCGTTTATATAACCAAGATACGTTTCCATTTCATCATTAGAAACCGGTTCATTGGGCAGGTATGTTGATGCTTTTGTTATAAATACGTCGTTCATTCTATTTTAAATTAATTCCTTGTAAATATTCTCTTTGTTTTTTTCTTTTAAACCAAAAAATGGGTGTAGTCAGCAGGTGTAAAACCAAAACTACGGGTGATATAATCCATATCGCTGCCATCAAATATACCTTAAAGAATTTGATCAGCAAAGGGCGCTTCTCTTTTTTCTTCATGATAAGATTCGACCAAACAGTGAAAATCTTGTTTCCTACTTTTTCTACCCGTACCAGGAATGCACGGATCTCGATGGCTCCGTTTTTTACCAGCTCGGGTTGTAGGTTTTCCAAAGTATTTCCTGATAAGTGTTTTTCAATAATCGCTCCATATTTTATCGAGCCGGCAATTTCTTCATCCGAAACTCCTGCTGCAGGAAGCATCCCGGATTTTTCTTTTTGTCCGGTCGTCATCCAGCGAAGGATCGTAAGTACACTTGTATAATTGTCGTGTCTGTCTACCAAAGCGATATTTCCTACCAACTTTGCTTTAAGATCTCTTAAATATACCTTTAATTTTTCCTGTGAAAGCATCCACATATTCCTTGTTCCTGAAATTGTAACTACGGGTGTATCTTTTAAAATACCCTCGGCATAACCGCTTTTCAAAAACGAAATAACCGGGATAGACGGCGTTAAATACCAAACCTGATACCCAAATAAGATAAGATCAAATTTTTTATTCAAAACCTCTTCCGGCGGTGGAAGAATTTCACTGGGAATCTGAAGATAAGATTCCGGGAAGGTGTTAAAAAAAACGTCACTCGACCAAGGAAATGCAAAGTCTTCCTTCAGTTTTATATTGTAATATGTAACGTCATATTCTTCCTTTTTTGCTTCAAAAGGCCTGGCTACATTTTTCACAATGTCTTCCAGCTGACCCGTTTGTGAATAATATATAACTAGTATATTTTTTTTCATTAATATTTTTTAGCGTTTACAAAAATATGCTTTTCATATTTATTATCGAGTTCTAAATATTTTTAATGATTCTGAACTGGATTTTAATTCATAATTCATATTTTCAAAAATTGTGTTTTTGCAGTTGACAAAAATGATAGTTTCCGGAAGTACAGCCACTTCACCGATGTTGAAGTGCTCATCGGAAACCAAAAGAATATCAATCGGTTTATTGATTTCTGTGGTATCTTTTATATAACTGATCTTTCTTCTTTTTACAATATAATTCTGTTTTGCAATTTCTCTTTTTTCTTCATCTTTAATGATTGTGAAAATTTTTCTACCTGCTTGCTGAAGTGTTAGTAAAATATCCTTTTGTCCAAAATCATCTGCAATATGCAAAATATTAGAATCTTTCGGAATATGTTTATTCAATTCGTGGTAAACGGATTTGTTTTGATTAAAATCTTTCTTCACTTCCTGTACAACTTCGGTATCCTTGTATAAAAAACTTAAAAATAGCTTTTTCTTGAAATAATTTTCATCTTCCAGCTCATTTCTTAATTCTGCAAATTTTTCTCTGAAATATGCATTAACCTTCTTCGTTCTTTCCGAATAATTTTTGCCAAAGCTCAGATCCTCTTTTTTAATTCTGTCACCCACTTTTACCGTAATCGCACCATCATAGATAATAAAATCTCCTTTCGGAAGCACTTCAGAATTCCCATGAATGTAAAGCGGTACAATGTCTAGCCCGAACTGTTCCGCAAGATAAAAAGCACCTTTATGAAATCTCTTGACATCGTTGGAGTAAGAACGCTCTGCTTCCGGGAAAACCACCAGAGAATATCCCTGATCTACTTTTTCCTTTAATTTTTCCATTCCGTTTTCGATGCCTTGGGAAACCGGATAAAAGCCCAGCGCTCTCACCATTCTCCCGAAAATCGGCGACTCATACACCCAGTCGTTTACCAGATAAACGATTTTATGCGTTGTCATCGCAATCGCCAATGTATCTAGAAAAGAGGTGTGATTGGCAATAATCACAGCCGGTCTGCTGAAATCTTCTTTCGTATTTTTAATGACCTTCTTCTTTACAAATGGATTCGTAAATAGCACAGAAGTTAAAAAACGAGCCATAATTAATTTAATAAACTCTAAAGTCTTCCCTTTAGAATTTTTTACAAAAACGACACCGATAAAAGAGAAAAATAATCCTCCCAATCCATAATATAGAAAAGAAAGTACAGAATGTAAAAACAGCCTGAAAGTAATCGGAGAAAGTCCTTTTTTTGCCCTGTTCGTAATTAATAATCTGAACCAGAACGGATATAATGTCGAAGTAATGATAATCACGGAAAACATCCCGATCAAGGCTACCAAAGCCAAAGAATGTAACGCCGGATGTTTCGCAAAAATCAAAGATCCGATCGATAAAATAGTAGTGAAAACTGCCAGGATAATAGAAATTCTATAAGTTGGAAGTTCATTTTTTCCTGTCGTGTGTTCCTTCTGCATGGCTTTCGTAAGGAAAATACTGAAATCATCGCCGACTCCAAAAACCAAAGTACAAACCACCGTACTGAAAATATTAAGTTCTAGGCCTAAAAAATACAAGATTCCTGCTGTCGCGACCCCCGTTAGAACAATCGGGAACATGGTGAGAACGGTCAATTCAAAATTTCGGAAAAATACGATGATCGTTAAAATAATCGCCAGAAGAGAATAATTAATTAAAGTATTAAAGTCTCTTTTCAATAAACCTAAAAAGTTTTCGTTCATCTGTTGGCGGTCGATGGCGATCGCATTATGTTTTTTCTCAACATCTTTGATGAAGGCATCTCTTTTTTTATCGTCTACTTTTACGACATTTGAGACTGTGTAGAAACCATTTTCCTGACTTAAAAACTCAGAAATCTGCAAGGCTTTTACTTTTTCGTAGTCTTTTAAGCTTAAAACAGAATAGTTTTTATTTAAATTTTCATTAAACTGGTCAAAGGCGGAGCTGTTGAAACCAAATTTATTTCCATTATCCACGAGTTCCGCAATGGTCTGGTTTTTTCTGTTGGCATCCCAGAATTTTTTCCATTCTTCAATTTTCTTTTGTTGATCTTTTTCTGACAACACAACATTTCCAAGAGAATTATAGCTTAAAATTTTACCTTCCTTTTTTTCTTTTTCTAAAAACCGGCTTAATTGGGAATTTCTTGCCAATGCCTGTTCTTCCGAGTCTCCGTAAGAAATCGTGTAAATGGACTTTGAAGTGATGTCTGAAAGCTTCTGAAGTTTTGCCTCACTGATTTTTAAATCTTTAGGAATATAATTTAAGTCACCAATATCTTCATTAAAACCCACATGCCTGAAACCGAAAAGACAGGCAACAATGATAATGGAGCAAACAATAATCAAAGGTTTGTTTTTTTCGTACGGATAAGAACCGATTTTATCAATAAAATTGGTATTGAGCCCGGATTCTTTCTGCTTTGGTTTGTATAATTGAGGTACAATAATCAATGCTGTAATTGAGGATAAAATGACTGTGATCGCTGCAAAAAGTCCCAGATCTTTCAATGCCTCAGAACGGACAAAAACCAGGCATAAAAACGAAACTGCGGTCGTTGCACTACTTAAAATAATAGGTTGTGTAATTTCTTTGTAGAGTTCCTCAATATTATTATTGTGCTTGTAATGCGTAAGAATATGTAGGGCATAATCGATGGTGATACCGATAAGAATGGCTCCTACACTTAAAGAAATGGCGGAAATTTTATCTTTAATAAAATATAAAATCAGCAAAGCCAGCAAAACAGAAAAAACTGTCGGCAGAAAAACAATAATCGGCGTAAAGATGTTCCTGAAATAATAAATCAGTAAAATCAGAAGCACCGTCATAGAAATCATCACCGTATTCTGAATGTCTTTCTTGATCTGTTGGGCATTGGCCACCGCAATTACCGGCGAACCGAAATAGCTGATCTCCGTTTTTCCTTTGAATTGTTTGTTGAGGTTGTCTTTTATTTCATTTAATTGATTAACAAAAGCTTCATTGTTTTTGGTATCGTTGCTTTTATTCTTCGGATCTATGAAAAGAAGGAGGTTTTTGCCGTCTTTCGTAACGATATAGCTGTCTTCCAGCTTGAAATCTTTACTGATATTAAGTGCGTTCAGTTTTTTGATGCCTAAAAAAGTAATTCCGAGCGGATCTTTTTTAATGAATTCTTTCGTAACAAGGCTCGTTGGCGAAACCAATGAAACATAATTATTTTCTACCTGTTTGGCAATACTGTCTCTCTGAAGTTTTCTTTCAATTTCTTTATAATCGTTTTCATTTAAAAATAAAGGAAGGTTTTGATTCACAAAATCGAAGGTTTCCGAAATTTCATTATCATTTACCTTTCCCTGAATCGAACCGATGTATTTTTGTAAAGGTTTTATTTTGCCTAAAAAAGTATCTGCCGTTTCGGATAGCTGAAAATTGTCTTCTTTAGATTTATTTTCGATGATGACAATGATTTTATCCGAAAAATTAAGCTGTTTCAGAACTTTTGCCGTGAGATCAGATTTTTCGTTTTTAGGAATAATCTGGTTGATGTCTTCCTCAAAATTAATTTTAGAAGCAAAAAAAACACACAAAACAGCAATGCCTACTGCAAAAAATACAGAAAGAAGCTTGTTTTTGGCGATCAGATAATATAAAAATATAAAGAAGCGATGCATTGCATTATAAATCAGGTCTGCAAATTTAATTTTTTCATAATTAGTTCAAAAAGTTTTAACAAATAAGTTTTCACTGAAAATCAATAAAATATTCTAGGTGAAATGAAAAAAACTTATACTTTTGCAAAAGTTCCCAATTGATGAAATACATTTTAAAGCAAAAATGACCTAAGTAAAAGAAACTTAGATTTTGATATGTTTAAAATATTTGATGAAAAAATAAACGGATTTTTATTTGTAATAATACTTCCGCTTCTGTTGTTTGCCATGTCTTATTATGGATTTGAATCTTCTTATACGAGACTGAAAACTTCAGACAGACCACCTTCTTTTTTATTTACCTCTGTGTATTCTTACAGGGTGATTCCGAATTATCTCAGTGTGCAGATGACAGATCTTATGGAATATCTGATTAATAATCATCTTTCCGGGTTTAGGGATTTTCTTTCTAAAAACGGAACGCCGTTCTACCACGGACTTTTTTTGATGAACAGTTTTTTTCTTGTTATTTGTTCGCTGGTTATCAATACGATATTAAAATTTAAGACAGTGGATTTTCTTTTGAATATTAATGTCAGAAGAATTATTCATCTTTTGTGTGTTTTCTTTATTGTTATTACCCAATATGCACCTACCAATTGTGATACAATCGCTTTATGCTGTTACCTGATCGGGGTTTTACTTACATTGAAATATATTCATACGAATAAAAATGGGTATTATTTTATATTAATCGTGCTGATCGCTTTATCAACTTTGGTGAGGGAAACGGCTTGTATTAATATTGCTTTTTTTGCAGCGGTTTTATTCAGTGTGAAAGAATTAAAGGAAGGAAATTATCAGTTTATCTGGAAGGTAATTCCTCTGGTTATTGCTTTTCTGGTACCCTATCTGGGTCTGAGAGCAGTGATGAATCACGAGCATACCACTTTTGTGGAAGGTATTTACATAAGTAAAAATTTTTCCAGTCCGTTCAATCTTGCGGGGCTGCTTTTTGCGGTTATCGTGCTTTATTTTATTTATAAACTTTGTGTGAATGAAGAAAGCAGAACGGTTTTTAAAAAATATTTATTCTTTTCATTGCCTTATCTTGCCATGATTACTTTGGTGGGGCTTTTCTGGGAAGTGAGACTTTTTTTACCTCTTATTCTTACAGGAATCATTATGGCGAGTCACCAGTTTAAAAACACTAAACAATGAGTTTATTACACCCTTATTACATAATAGCAATTGTTTATATGCTTTTTTTCAGCGTCCAGGAAGTTTTTGGAAAGAAGGTTGATAAAAAGTGGTTTTGGTTTTTAGGAATTTATTTAATAATTCTTGTAGGGCTTCGTGATAATGTGGGACCGGATTACGGAAGTTATCGTGGGATCTATATTTATTCTGATACTAAAGAATATATGAGTATCATCCGAAAAGCGCTTCATATTGAAGGTTCTGAAAATGTAGAAATTGAGTGGCTTTATGCATTGATCAATAAAATCCTGCTTAATGTTTTCAATGCTCCGTTTTATATTCTGACACTGGTGATTGCTATTCTTGCCATTACTTTTAAAATTGAATATACAGAAGACAATACTTTTTATCCGTTTACTTTTACGCTGTTTATGTTTATCCCGAACTTTTTTATCGGGGAAAGTGGGCAGATACGGCAGAATTTAGGAACTTTTATCATCTACTTCGCCATACGGTATATCAAAGAACGGAAACTCTGGCATTACCTGTTTTGGGTCTTTATAGCATCCGGAATCCACAATGTCTGTTATATATTTTTACCGATGTACTGGCTCGTTCGTGTTCCTTTGAACAGGACTTGGATGCTGATCCTGATCATCGGATCAATCATTGCTTCACCCTTTGAAATCTATCGTGTTTTTGGGGATTTTCTGAGTAATGTGGCGTCAGACAGTATGCTTGTGGAAGGTTTCAACGGATATGTAGAGGAGACTGCAGAGCGATTGAACGGTGGATTCGGGATTCCGGAAGCCATGATGGCTATTCTCACCTTCTTCTTATTTGTTTTTGATAAAAAAATGGTGGAAAAATACCCCTATTACGAATATCACAGAGTCTATGCCGTCATGGGAATCTGTATGTACTTTATATTCAGGAATAACCCGGTGTTTTCTTCGAGGATGGCGGGAGCATTTATCGGGTTCTCTTATGTTATCATTCCGAATGTGATGTATGTGGTCTCCAGCAATACAAAAAAGATGATCTACAGTTTTATTATTGCATTGGTGATTTTCAATTTTGTGGTATTTGCAAGTTTCAGAAATATTATCGGAGGAAGGTTTACTATAGACCTTTATAAAAATCACATCCTACCTTAATTTTAGTTAAAAAAATATTAATAAAGACAGTATTTACATGCTGTCTTTTTTTTTGGTTATAGCATTATTTAAATTATCTATATAATTTTTCCTTATTAATTTTATTTTAAATTGACTTTAAACATAAAAATATTCTAAAAAATCCTGTAATTTCGCAAAGCGCAAGTTGGGAAATGTAGTTTTGTTACATATAATTTAAGAAATTTATTTTATTTATAATGTATCGTGGTTATTTTATCATTATTTATAAAATAAATTGATATTTATTAACGAAGGCTTAAATGTTGTACTTGAAGTATGACACAAAATCAAGGATATGAAAAAGTCAATTAACAATTTAGTGGCACTCTTATGTTGCCTAGTCACGAGTGGAATCTACGCTCACACGGGATTTAGAGACAGTGAAGTCAAATCTCTTGTAAAAGACCTTTCTTATGTAATGAGATCGGATTCTTTAATTAAAAACTCAGGAGGTGCAGATAGAAGACAAAGTATTAATAAAAACTTTACAACAAGTCTTCTTCCGGATTGGACAAAAGCACCCAACAGCTATATTTTCGATCCCGTCCAGAATAGCGATGGTATCTACATTCCGGTAAGAAAAGCATATGCTATGTGGGAGCAGGACAAATATATTGGAGGTAGGGCAATTCCCAACGGGAAAATTACCGCCGATGTTTTATGGGAGGATGTTCACGGTCTTATAAAATCGGGACCGGCGTATTCTCTTGAGGTTCTTGATAGTGGACAGTCTGCTAAAATCAGAGTTCCCGTCAACAAAGCAAAAAAAGGAAACGCAGTGATTGCTTTCAGGGTAGACGGGCAGATCTATTGGTCTTGGCATGTCTGGGTGACGGATGATCCTTCCAACGGATCAAAATATAAAAGTTATCCGAATGTAAAAAGACAAAGAGCAGACGGTATCACCGAAACAATTCCCGATTCCGATTGGGGTTGGATGGACAGAAATCTGGGTGCCGTAGGAAGCTCCATCACAGCCGATGAATGGATCAAAAACGGGGGCCTCCTTTACCAGTGGGGAAGGAAAGACCCGATTCCGCCGCTGGTGTATAAAGGAAATGATTTTTATGAAGTTACAGGTTCCATCGGCAGAGTAAGACATAGAGGAGCAAAAAACTTTACCGGAGCAACCAGTTTTGATAATCTCAGAAAATTTGTTTTGCTTTCAAATGCAAATGTTACCAATAATATTAGACTTGCGGTCCAAAATCCGTTAAGTCTTATTTACGTAAATAAAGATGACAATTCAGGGATAGCTTATTATAACAATAATGCCAACTTGATGGTAAACTGGTTCGGAAAAATGACGGGGCTCAATGACAGCCAATTGACGGAGCTTAATCTTTGGTCGGATAATTCTCAGGGAAAAATTAGTACAAACTATAATGCAGATGCTTCAGCACAGCCTTACAGAAGCAAATCTTCCTATGACCCTTGTCCGAATGGCTGGAGAATGCCTTCTGTTTTGGTTGCCAACCTGGCTTCGTCTACTTATGTGGATGATGTAAGAATCGATTATTCTCCTTTCGGCGTAAGAACGAATATGGGGAAAAATACGTTTGAAGCCAATAATTATCATAAAATAAAACCTACTGATGCAGGAGTCCCTTCTTTTATGACGGGTTTCAGATTATATCCCAATTTCGGGTATGATCTTTCCAACGTCGGCGGAATGAATATGGGTGTTTTTCCTGGAACGGGAACGATTTCCTTTAATGCACATCAGGGTCAGTATACCGATCAGCACCATACCGTGTTATGGACAGCAACAATGGCTAAACATTTTGATGCTACTCCGGCAGTTTTAGCAAGATCTTTATTTATGATTCCTGATAAGGGGCAGCCAGACATCCCGGATCCCAGCCTTCCGAATGTACAGGGAAGATATTGGTATTTTCCTTTAGGTTCTAATACTACATCAGATGTGAATGCCTGCAGATGCGTCAAAGATCCTTTGTATGTAGTAGACAGCTATGATTTCCCTACAGAATACTTGGTTCCGGAAACAGAATATCGTGAAGGACTCAGCAATCCAAATACTTATCAGGCCGTAAAAACAACATCAGCATTCAATATTGATATTCCCGTAAGTAAGGCATTTTCTGTACAAAGCCAGCTTTTGAATAATAAGAGTATTTTAAATACAACAAGTTTTAATGATCTTAAAGCAAATGTTCTGTGGACTACAAATACCAATTTAATTAATAAAATAGCGATGGTTAATCCGTCTCCGAGTTCTTTGGCAGATATTAATAATTCAAGAATTACGGTTACAGTTAATCCTAATCAAAGCGGTAATGCAGTTATTACCCTGCATAATGGAAGTATTACAAACCCAATTTACTGGTCTTGGCATATTTGGGTAACTGATACCGCAATCGGTACAAAAAATTACACGACTGAACTTCCGGAGGCATCGGTAACCAATTATGTGAATTATGTAAATAAAGCAGACAATATTTTCCAGACAGAATTTATGGATAGAAACCTGGGAGCTACAGATGCATTCCCTGCGGTGGCAAATCCGCTTACGCCTACTGCAGCCGAACTGGCAAAAATTAAGGCTTCTACAGGAATGCATTACCAATGGGGAAGAAAAGATCCGATCCCGATTTTCCAGCATGCAGATGATAGAACCTCCTATCCGATTTATCTGGGCAGTGTTACAGCAAGTGGAAGCGTTGTATATACGACTCTTACCGGTGCAACGTATAATGATCTGGCAGGAAGTTATATTGTTCCTTATAATACCTATGCGAATTCAACAAATGCCAACGTTTTAGCTACGGATAAAGTTTCCGATAAAATTACAAAAGTGTTGTCTTACTCTGTGAGAAATCCTTTGGTATATATGATTCCGAGTACATTTGCTCCGTACAACAGTGCGATTCCGGCCTATACCAACGGAACAGACTGGCTGGCCAACGAACCGAATTTGGCGCCCGACAGATGGGGAAGAGGAGGCGAAAAATCTCCTTTTGATCCTTGCCCGGGCGGATGGAGAATTCCGGATCTTTCTGGGGTAGCTATTACATCCGGTAAAGATTTTGGATTGACACCTTGGTACAAAAAAGATAAAAACGTAGCAACCTCATATAGCATTATTAATGATTATCTGGGGCAGAGAGTAAGAAGAAGCGCGACCTATAGCTATACAATAGGATATATTTTTAACAATCCTTCTTACAATGTAGGAAATTACCCGAACTCGGGTTCAAGGGGATTCAGGAGTGTAATGATCAATCAGACGCCGGTGGGAACTTACAATTTCATCAATTTACAGTATCCCGGAATCTGGACAGCCGCTCTGAACACGAATTATATCGGAAGACCTATTAATGTCTTGTTTGATGCAGCTTCCAGTGCCAACAGAATGATCGCCTTCCATGATAATAATGACCCTTATTTCGGAATGAGCTGCCGTTGCGTGAAAATAAAATATGATGCCAACGGAAACGAAGAAGGTGTGATTCCGAAACTTCAGATCACTTCTTTACCGGCTGCAATATCAAGCGAAATTTTAAATAAAAGCGAAGTTGAAGTCATTGTAAAAGATACGAAAATTTCTCTTTTCCCTATTCCGGTGAAAGACGAGCTTCATATCAATGCTCCGAATAACAACAACGGATATTACTATCAGATTTACAGCATGTCTGGTCAGCTTGTACAATCCGGTAAGTTTGAAGATGGCAAGACCAATGTCTCTTCATTGATATCAGGAACGTATCTTGTAAGAATAAATTCTTCAAAAGAAATTGTAAAAATTATTAAAGAATAAAATCAATTAATAGTAAAAGGGGTAAGATGAATAACATTTTGCCCTTTTTTTTATGAAATTTAAATTAAATCTATTTTAACTGAAGATAATATCTATGATTTAATTGTAAATAAACTTCATCTTTCTATTAATAAAGGCTTTCAGCGAGTGATGCACTCGTCTATTTTTACTTGTAAAACAGCCCGATTTATCAAAATACAAGATATTACAAAACCTATCTAATAAAAAAACTTTACTTTTGCAAAAAATTTTTAGAATGTCGAAAAATTTAGTAATCGTCGAATCACCGGCAAAAGCAAAAACTATTCAGAAATATTTAGGGAAGGATTTCGAGGTAAAATCCAGCTTCGGACATATCCGGGATCTGCCTAAAAAAGGAATGGGAATTGATCTTGCCACATTCAGTCCGGATTACGAGGTTTCCGCAGACAAAAAGAAATTGGTAACAGAATTGAAAGCTGCCGTGAAAAAAGCCGAAATGGTTTGGCTGGCTTCCGATGAAGACCGCGAGGGAGAGGCTATTGCATGGCACTTGGCGGAAGAACTAAAACTAAAACCGGAAAACAGAAAGAGAATTGTTTTTCATGAGATTACTAAAAATGCCATTCTAAAATCAATCGAAAACCCGAGAGATATCGACCAAAATTTGGTAAACGCTCAACAAGCGAGAAGATTATTGGACAGAATCGTAGGTTTCGAAATGTCTCCGGTACTATGGAAAAAAGTAAAACCGGGATTATCCGCAGGAAGAGTACAGTCGGTTGCAGTAAGATTAATTGTTGAAAAAGAAAAAGAAATCCGTGAGTTTGTTCCAAAAGCAAGTTTCAAACTAGACGGGATTTTCTTAAATAAAACCGAGCAGGAAATTGCTGCCAAGCTTAAAAAAGATTTCGAAAAAGAAGAAGATGCAGAAAAATTCTTAGAATTAGCAAAATCAACAGAATTCAAAGTTCTGAATGTTGAGACAAGACCGGGAACACGATCTGCCTCGGCTCCTTTTACAACATCTACATTGCAGCAGGAAGCTTCTTCAAGATTAGGATATAATGTTACGACTACCATGCGTCTGGCGCAGACTTTATATGAAGAAGGGCACATTACCTATATGAGAACAGACTCGGTAAACCTTTCTCAGGAAGCTATTGAAGGTGCAAAAAGACAAATTGTCGGTGAATACGGCGCAGAATATTCTTCACCAAGAAATTATACCACAAAATCTGCATCTGCACAGGAAGCTCACGAAGCAATCCGTCCGACTGATTTTGGAGTAAAAAGCATCGGAGATTCTCAATTAAATAAATTATATCAATTAATTTACAGAAGAACGCTGGCTTCTCAGATGGCTAATGCCAAAATAGAGAAAACAGTTATTGAAATAGGTAACCCGAAATTACCGCAAAACTTCGAAGCACAGGGGGAAGTTATCATTTTTGATGGTTTCTTAAAAGCGTACGGAATCGTTAAAACCGAAGAAGACGATGAAGAAAACAACGATAAATTACTTCCAAAAGTAAGTGTGGGTGAAGTTTTAGACTATAAAAAAATCACTGCAACTGAAAAATTCACAAGACCAAGTGCAAGATATACGGAAGCCGGATTGGTAAGGAAGCTTGAAGAATTGGGAATCGGTCGTCCATCGACATATGCACCGACCATTCAGACCATCCAAAACCGTGAGTACGTGGATAAACGTGAGATTGAACCGCAAACTCGTGAAGTGGTTAAAATGTCTTTAACAAAAGATAAAATCAAAAAAGAAGTCCTTGACGAAAAATTCGGTGGGGATAAAAATAAATTCATTCCGACGGACATCGGTGAAGTGGTAAATGATTTCTTAACAGATAATTTCAAGGAAATCTTAGATTACGGTTTTACGGCAAGGGTAGAAGAAAGCTTCGACGAAATTGCAAGCGGTGACCAGAAATGGAAACAGATGATGACGGATTTCTACTCAAAATTCCACCCAAGAATTGCAGATGTAGAAGAAAATGCAGATAGAGCGACAGGTGACAGGCTTTTAGGTATCGATCCGAAAACAGGTAAAAATGTTCATGCCAGAATCGGAAGATTTGGAGCCATGATCCAGATCGGGGAGACTGATGATGAGGAAAAACCGGTTTTTGCTTCATTAATGTCAGGTCAGAATATTGCCACGATCTCTCTTGAAGAAGCACTTGAATTATTTAAACTTCCTTTTGACCTGAGTCAGGTTGACGGACAGCCGGTTTCTGTGGGTGTCGGTAGATTCGGACCTTATGTGAAGTGGGGCGAGACATTTATCAGTATTCCGAAAGGGGAAGATCCTCTTTCCGTAGATCAGAAAAGAGCGGAAGAAATTATTAATGAAAAGAAAATTGCAGACGCTCCGATTGCAACGTACAAAGGTGAGCCTGTAACGAAAGGAACAGGAAGATTTGGTCCTTTTATTAAGTATAAAGATATTTTCGTAAACGTTCCGAAAAGATATAATTTTGAAAATCTTTCTCAAAGCGACATCAACGAATTGATTGATGCCAAGCTGGAAAAAGAAGCCAACAGATACATTCAGCAATGGGAAAAAGAAAAAATTTCCATTGAAAACGGAAGATGGGGGCCTTTCATCAAATTCGGAAAAGCGATGTTCAAAATCCCGAAAAAGGCTGATGACACCAAATATGACGGAGAAGAATTGAAAGAAGTTTCTTTGGATGAGGTGAAAAAATGGATCACCGATCAGGACAAAAATGCTTTTGCAGAGAAAAAGAAGCCTGCGGCAAAGAAAGCGGCCACAACAAAGAAAACCACAACTGCGAAAAAAACAGTTGCGAAAAAGAAATAAATTGTAAAAGCATGGATCACGAATCCGTGCTTTTTTAGTATAAAATTATTTTTCCCCACAACCCTTCCAGGGTTTAAAACCCTGGAAGGGTTATTTATTTACCCCAAAGTACGGGACACTCTGTTTGCAGACTTGTATTAAATTAGCTTTCAAATAAATGCAATGGAAAAAACTTTCACGCGTAAAGAATTTCTACAAACTTCAGCCTTGGGAATCGCGGCAGTGGTTTTGGGATCATCATTTACAAGTTTATTAGATTCGGATGACAAGCCATATTTTAATTTAAAACCTATCGGAAGACAATTTTCTTTAGAGGGTTACTATATCTGGTGCAGCTCACCGATCTGGGGTGAAGACGGGAAAGTTCATCTTTTTTATTCCCGATGGAAAAAAGAAAAAGGAATGGGTGGATGGCTCAACGGCTCTGAAATTTGCCGTGCCGAAGCAGATTCTCCATTTGATAAATTTGAGCATAAACAAGTTATTCTTGCACCGAGAGGTGAAGGTTTTTGGGATGCAACGACCTGCCACAACCCTTTGATCAAAAAAGTGGAAGATCAATATTATTTATTCTTCATGGGAAATTCTAATGGGAAAACAAATACCAAAAGGATCGGATTAGCCACTTCAAAAAACCTCAATGGTAAATGGACAAGACCCGATCAACCTTTGCTTCTTCCGGGAAAAGAAGGTTCGTGGGACGATCATTGCACGACAAATCCGGCTTTTGTAAAAGGAAACGATGGCAAATATTGGTTGTTTTATAAATCATGGAATACTCACGAATACGAAACTCAAAAAGGACCCGTTCGCGGAAACCGGAAATACGGATTGGCAAAGGCCGATTCTCCTTCAGGCCCTTACGTAAAAGTCTCTGAAAATCCTGTGATTGATTTTTCATCATTGCCCAACAATGCACAGCTGGAAGATGCTTTTGTATGGAAACAACATGGAAAATTTCACATGATAGCAAGAGATATGGGATTTTTTAATCATGAATACGGGCTGCATCTGACTACAAAAGACGGACAGCAATGGACAAAGCCGGAAATCGCATATCTTAATATGAAACATTATATCACCGAACCGACTCCGCCCAAACATCTGAACCGATTTGGAAGACTGGAACGCCCGATGCTTTTGTTGGATAAAGACGGAAAAACGCCTAAGTTTTTATTCGGAGCGACTCAGGGTGGAGTTTTTGAAACTTCTACGACTTTTGTTTTTGAGATTGTAAATGGTAAAGGAGATTGGGATTAATTTAAAAGCTAAAAATTTATGTACAAAAACTTTGTCAAAGATTTAAACTTTGACAAAGTCGGGAAGCCGTTAACAATTTGTTGATGGTTTTTTTATTAACAAAAAATATCATAAGATGTCAACTTGATGAGGTTTTTTGTATGTTTGTGAAAATGTTTTTTAAACCTAAAGCTTTTCAGGGCTTCGAACTCGGAAAGAGCTAGCTACTACATTGTAATTTATGAATTTTGAAGATTTTATCATTTCACCAAGAAATTTCAAAACTGAAACCTGGCAGATCGGAAACCGGATCACGAAAGATATAAAAGAAGACAGCATTGTTCTCCTTTTCGTGTCGGATTACAGAGGAGCGAATGGCGATGCGGAGGTGCAGGATTTTACGGGAATCAGAAAAGAATTTTACAAACTTTCACAACTGGATTTTGAAATCCCGATCGTGGATCTGGGAGATTTGGTTTCAGGAAAATCGGTTCAGGATTCTCATTATATTCTGCAGGAAGTGCTGTCGGCCTGTCATTACAAAAGAGCGATTCCGGTGATTATCGGCGGTTCGAATGACTTTGCTTTTTCCCTTTTTTCTGCGTTGAATTTTCACACAAAAAATATCAATTATACCCAGATCAGCAATATTATTTCCCTTAAACAAGGGGAAATTATTAATGAACATACTTTTTTAAGTAAAATTTTCGGAGCAAAGAATTTTTCAATTAAAAATTATCATCATTTAGGGTATCAGAAACATTTAAATGAAGTTGATTCCGTAAGATTAATTAAAGAAGTGGAGTTTGACATTATCCGTCTGGCCGAAATGATGAATTCTACGGAAAAAACAGAACCTTTTTTCAGAAAAGCAGATTTGGTGACGGTAAATTGTGATGCGATTGAAAGTTTCAGTGAACCTTTTTCGATGAATCCACAGGTAAATGGGCTCAACAGAAGAGAAATCTGTGCTTATATGAAAGAAATCGGATTAAGCGAAAATCTGAAATCGGTTGGGATTTTTAATTATAATATTTACTCCGAAAATCAATTGAATCACCAGCTTCTCGCACAAATGATCTGGTATCTGATAGAAGGAATTAATATCCAGAAATCTCACCCGAAAGAAAGACAATACGAGGTATTTTATGTGCTTGTTGACGACAGGCAATATGCTTTTAAGCGTGATACTTTCAGTAATCTGTGGTATTTCGGGGAGGATGAAAACATAGAAAATTGTATTCCCTGCTCAAGGAAAGATTTTGACGAAGCCAAAAAAGGCTGGCTGAATGCACGACTGACGAAAATTTAATGTATGACAAACGTTCCCTCAAAAGTTTCCATCATTGTTCCCGTTTATAATGTAGAGAATTATCTGGCAAAATGCCTCGATTCTCTGATCAACCAAACCCATCAGAATATCGAAATACTGGTGGTGAATGATGGAAGTAAAGACAATTCTGAGCAGATTATCCAAGAATATGCTCAAAAATATCCTGAAAAAATTAAGCCTTTTAGTAAAGAAAATGGAGGATTAAGCGATGCCCGCAATTTTGGAATTGACAGAGCGACAGGAGATTATCTTGGTTTTGTAGACAGCGATGATTATGTAACATCGACGATGTTTGAAGAAATGATAACCCTTGCAGAAAAACATCAGGCAAAAATGGTGATCTGTAATATTCAAAAAGTTGATCAAAACGGAAATATTACTCAACGACTGACGCAAATTCCGAATATGCCGGAAAAAATTGACCTTGAAAAGAATTTTTCTGTTTTTTCTGATTTGAGTTATTTTGCCTGTAACAAACTTTTTAAAAAAGAACTTTTTCATGAAAAAAGGTTCAAAAAAGGGGCTCATTTTGAAGATATTCAATTGATTCCGCAGCTTTTATTGGAGTGTAAAGTGCTGGCTCAGACCCAGAATTTCCATTATCAATACCTTGAAAGGACGGATTCTATTACGAAAACCCATACAGAAAGAGGTCTTGATATTTTAAAGGCTGTAGAAGATGTAGAACAGGTTTTTAAAACGTCTCAATACTCAAAAAAAAGGGAAGAACTTAAAAATTTTCAGATTTTTGAGGGAGTTTATTCTTTTTTAGCATATTTGGCTTTTGTGAAAGATGCAGAAACTTTTTACGAAATGTCTCATAAATTGAAGCTTTTCATGAAAGAAAGAGACATAAAAATTAAAGATATATTAAAGTATAGTCGTTTTGATAAAAATTATCTGTTATCTTTGCCTCTGAAAAAAAAGATATTTTATCTGTTATTTTTTGCGGGGCAGAAAAAATTGATAAGAAAATTAATTTAGACACAAATGTAAGTACTATTGTTTCAGTATTGCGGACGTGAAGTCAGGTTTTTTACAAGGTTTACAGCCTTCTTTAGTGAATCATAAAAAGTACTTGAATAGAAAAAAATGAAGAATTTTGAATTGTTCTTAACTCAATCGGGCATTCCTATTTTTTATGTAAAGGTAGGACTGGGTTTTTTATTCTCATTCCTAATCACGTTTTTTTCCGTTCCCACCATTATTAAAATTTCCAGAAGGAAAAACTTAATGGACGAACCGGGCGTGAGAAGTTCCCATCTTCGAAAAATTCCCAATCTGGGAGGAATTGCTATTTTTTATTCCATAGGAATCTGCGCATCCATTTTTGCGTACGAACTTTTCGATTTGTACAAATTTTTGTTTGCATCTCTTATCATTCTCCTTTACATCGGTGTAATGGATGATATTGTAGTTATGAGAGCTTATAAAAAACTTGTGGCTCAGATTGTTGTTGCCGCACTTATTGTGATAGGTTCGGATATCAGGATTAGAAGCTTATTCGGGATATTCGGGATCTATGAAATGGAATATTTGGTAAGTGTATTATTCAGTATCACAACATTTATTATCCTTATTAATGCTTTTAATCTCATAGACGGGATTGATGGCCTTGCCGGAGGGTATTCTATCATCTGCAGTGCACTTTTCGGGATAAGCTATTACAGATTAGGCGAGTATAATTATCCTTTGGTAGTTTTATCGGCCGTAATAATTGGGGCGGTTCTGGCGTTTTTATATTATAATTTGTCAAATTACAGAACCAATAAAATATTTATGGGAGACACAGGATCGATGCTTTTAGGCTGTTTACTGGCATTTACTTCGATCTGTTTTATTGATATTTTTATAGACAGAGAGCTTCCCAACATTCCAAAATATCACTTACAATCGGCACCGGTAGTGGCTGTTGCCATTCTTATCCTTCCGATTGTAGACACCCTGAATGTGATTATTATAAGGCTTGCCAACAAAAAATCACCTTTTGATGCAGACAAAAATCACATCCATCACAAATTATTAAAACTCAATCTTACTCACAGAAGATCAAGCTTTTATATTATTTTATATTATCTTTTTGTAGTCGCTGTAGCCTATTATCTGAGACATATGAATGTAAATCTGCTATTATTAATTGTAGTTTCCCTAGGCTTTTTTGGAGCTTATCTGCCAGATTTTATTTATCTTTTGAAGAATAATAAAAAGACTAACAATTAAATCTTTATTTTTGCAAACAACTTGAAAAAATATGATGAAGAATTTTAAAAATTTATTCCTTTTAATCTTACCTTTTCTGATTACGACATCTTGTATCACAACCAAAGATGTGCGGTATATGCAGCCCAATGAAAGTCTTGTAATCAACGAAGAAGGTTTAGTTCCCTATAATATTCCCGTTTATAGAATTACTAAAAATGATATTTTAAACCTTAATATTGTGACCACTCCGAAAGGGGATGCAGCACAATTCTATTCATCCCTGAATACTTCTGGATCTACTGTTACTCCGGGAACGAATTCTGTCGGATCCGGAAACGGAATGGCAATGGGATCTATTGGAGGTAATAATGGAAATACAGGAGGAAACGTTATCTTTTATTTTAACGGATTAAAAGTGGACTCCAACGGAGAAATTAATATTTTCGGTATAGGATATGTAAAAGCAGAAGGCAGAACCATCGACGAAATCAGTACTGAGATTCAGGATAAAGTAAATGAAAACTTCCAGGAAGGAAAATCTCAGGTGAGATTAAACATCAACGGAATTACGTTCTATGTTTTAGGAGATGTTGAAACAACAGGTGTTACCGGTGAGAAAGTAGTACATAAAAATACGCTTACCATTACTGAGGCTCTAGCAATCAGTGGTGGATTAAACAGAACTATTGACAGAAAGAATATCGTCATCCACAGAAAATTACCGGAAGGGATCAAGATTGCAAGAATAGATCTTACCCGTGAAGATGTAATGAATTCGCCGTACTATTATGTACAAAACGGTGACGAAATCTACCTGAATACAAGAGCGAAAAGCTTAAACGGATTCGGAAAAGATCCTATCCAGACGCTTACAACGGGAGTTTCTGTAATCACGACGGCTTTATCAATTTATCTACTTCTAAAAAACCTTTAATATCATGATTCCAGGAAAAAACGAAGCTTTAGAGAAGAATGATTCTCAGAAGGAAAAATACGGTTCTTTCTCATTATTTGATATTGAACATTTTTTAAGAAGGGTTTTAAAGAATTGGTATTGGTTTGTGCTTATGCTTTTTATGGGCTATGCACTCTCTTGGATATATGCTAAATATTACGCTCAGAATATCTATGCATCCGATTTATCTTTAAGTGTTTCGAATAATACGGCAAGTTATTTTACGCCTACCAATCAGTCTTTCAACTTTATCTGGGGACAAGGCGGAAATCAGGATGGGGTTTATCTGAAAAAATTGCTTCTTTCAAGATCACATAATGAATATTTGGTGAAAGAATTGGATCTTTTTGTGAACTATTCTACCAAAGGAGTGATCAAATCTACTTATTTGGATAAAGATGACTCTCCGGTATTTTTGCAAATTGATAAAAGTCATCCTCAACAGTTGAGTTATCCCATCACTTTGATACCTAAAAGTGGTAACACTTACGAGGTTGTTTTACCCGACGAAGGCCAATCTACAAACCTTTACAGCTACGTTGCCGAAGGTTTTGTAAATATTAATCCTTATGAAAGACCGGCAAACAAAATCATAAAAATCGGAGAATGGTACAATTCTCCCAATTTAAGATTCAGGCTGATTGCCAATCCTGTAATGCCTAAAATACAGTTTACTAATATTATTGTTAATTTAAACTCTGTAAACCAATCGGTTAATGATATTGTTTCTACTGTCGGAGTAGAATTTGACAAGGAAATTAATACGATTATGATTATTACTAAAAAAGGGTATAATCTTAATAGTACAGTAAACTTCCTGAACAAATCGGTAAGTGAGTTACAGAAAAAAAGACTGGCAGATAAACTTACAGTTGACAGAAACACAGCGGTTTACCTGCAGGGAAATCTTAATACGATCAGAAAAAAACTTGATTCGAGTGCTAATCTTCTGAATTATATGAAGACCACCGAGAAGCTTTATGATATCAAAGACAGAGATGAAAAATCCTTAACAAGAATTAAAGAGCTTGAAGCCAAAAAAGCAGATATTGAAAGCAAGCTGAGTTCTTTAAATATGATTAAGCAAAGTCTTGAATCTCAGAATTTTGATAAAATGATCAGTACAAATGCTGCTGGTTTTCAGGATGGTCTTTTCACGGCATCTGTTTCGGAATTAAAAGCTCTTTATCTTAAGAAAAGAGAAATGGCTACCATTTATACTCCGAATTCTGAACCGATGAAGGAGATTGACAGATTGATCAATGAAGCAAAAATGGGTTCTACAGGCTCTTTAAGAACTTATTACAATACGTATTACAACGAAATCAACAGAATCAATAATGAAGTAGCAAATGCTAATTCAGACCTGGATTCTTATCCTGAAAAGCAAAGAAAATATCTGGATGCGGAAAGAGGGTATAACATGATTGAGGCGACCTACAACAGCTTGTTGGGAAGACAAAATGAAACACAGATGAGAATGGCTACAAACCAGTCGGACATCAGTGTGATTGACCCTGCGAAAAATGTTGGGCAGCCGCCGATCGGTCCGAATATAAAGGCTGCAAAAGCCGGAATTATCGGAGGATTGTTGATTTTACCTTTGTTATTTATTTTAGTGGGAGAATTCCTGGACAGCAAGATCAGAAATATCAAAGAATTGCTTAATGCTACAAGAATTCCGTTGCTGGGCGTTATCGGAAATAATACCAACGAAAATATGCTTACAGTGCTGGATCAGCCTAAATCTTCTGTTGCAGAAGCATTCAGGGGAATCAGGGCAAATGTAAGATTCCTGTCCGGAGAAAACGGAAAAAGTAAAGTTATTCTCGTTACTTCGTCTATCGGAGGGGAAGGGAAAACTTATGTTTCCATCAATTTGGCTTCAGTTCTTGGTTTAAGCGACAAAAAGACGATTCTATTGGGAATGGATTTAAGAAAGCCAAAAATTTTCGGTGATTTTCAAATTGATAATAAATATGGTATTTCAAACTACCTTACGGGCGAAGTGGAAATAGACCAGATTATTAATAAAACCAGAATTCCAAATCTTGATGTGGCTACTTCGGGGCCGATTCCGCCAAATCCATCAGAACTTTTGATGAGTGAAAGGAATATTAAGTTTATTGAAGACCTTAAAGAAAGATACGATTTCATCATTATCGACTCTCCGCCGGTAGGTCTGGTTGCCGATTCTTATGAGCTGATGAAGTATTCTGATGCCAATATGTATGTAGTTCGCCACGAATATACGGAGAAATATATGCTAAAAATGATCTCCGAAAAGTATCATAATGGAGAAATTGAGCATCTTGGGCTTGTGTATAATGACTATAATACGAAGCAGGGATATGGCTACGGATACGGTTATGGCTACGGCTATGGCTATGGTTACGGCTATTTTGATGAAGATAAAAATTATAAAGAACCATTGTTGATAAGAATTAGGAATAAAGTTCAATCAATATTCAATAAAAAATAATACATTTAGGCCCTCATTTAATGGGGGTTTATTGTATCACGGCAATTTTGAATCTATTAAAAAAAGAATATTTTCACGAGTTTGTCGTTTACTTTATAACAAATTATGTTTTTTTGTTTATTTTTAACTAAACATTAAGATTATCATTAATATAAAAATGTTTTATATTTGCAAAAATTAATTTTTAAAATAACCATAAATCCATATTCTTTTATGAATAGAAAATTATTGTTTAGCTTCCTTGCCGCTCTAGGAACTGTGGTAAGTGTTAAAGCTCAAAGAAACGAATTGGGAGTTCGTCTAGGTATGAGTAACCTAGTGGGTGATATAGGAAGAACGAATTATATTTTACAAAAGCCATTGGATTTAAGTAGAACATCGGACTGGGGTGTCCCGTTTTACGGAGGTATTTTATACAGATTTAATTTTAACCCTCATCAGACGGTGAGATTAGATCTTGGATATAACCAGATTCAGTTTAGTGACAAGGTTGCTAAGGAAGAATACAGGAAAAACAGAAATGCTTTCGGGAAAAACAATGTGTATGAAGCTAGTTTGGTCTTCGAATATAATTTCTTCCCTGTAAACAACGAACAGAAAGGTATGGTAAGCCCATATATTTTCGGTGGGGTAGGTGCTTTGATGTTTGATGCGCCGAAGGCTACCTTGGTAAATGATTTTAGAAGAGATGCAGATGGTGTTGCACAGGCTCCGATCAACGAATTGGATTTTACCACCACACCTGTTTACTCTACCGGAACAAAGACAACTATGCATATTCCTTTTGGAGTAGGTTTAAAATATAAATTTAATTATAGCTGGGCGATCTTCGCAGAAGCTACATTTAGATACACGATGACGGATCAGCTGGATCACAGCAGAATCCTGAGCAAAGATGTAATCTCTACGTATAACGGAGATATTTTAAGCCCTATAACGGGAGGATCTTTACTTGAAACAGATGCTTACTATGTAGTATCTAAAGAAAGAGAAGCTGCATTTTTGGGTGAAAGAAATATTGGAGATCTTAAATCTAAAGATTGGATGAATACTTTTAGCCTTGGGTTGACGTATTCATTTGGAAGACCTCCATGTTATTGTGATTAATATGTCGTTGATAAAAGATAAAATAGATCCTGAAAATTTACCAAAGCACGTTGCTATCATCATGGATGGTAATGGAAGGTGGGCAAAATCTCGTGGCGAAGAAAGAACTTTCGGTCACAAGAATGCCATTGATGCTGTAAGAAATGCCATTAATGCATGTAATGAGATTCATATTCCATACTTAACGCTTTATACCTTTTCTTCGGAAAACTGGAACCGCCCGGCTGATGAAGTAAATACTTTAATGAATTTACTTGTAGAAACCTTATTGCTGGAAGCGGAAGAGATTTTCTCTAAAGGGTTAAGAATGCATGTCATTGGAAATTTGGAAAAACTTCCCCCACTTGTAAAAGATCAGCTTCTGCGTGTGGTGGAACTTACAAAAGAAAACACAAAAGGTAATTTAGTATTAGCCATAAGCTATGGTTCTCAAAACGAAATACTGAATGCCATAAAAAACATAAGCGAAGACGTAAAAGAAGGTAAGGTAGCGGTAGAAAGCATAGACGAAAAACTATTCGAAAGCTATCTTTATACTAAAGACTTTCCGCCTGTGGACCTGTTGATCAGGACAAGCGGGGAAATCAGAATCAGTAATTTCCTCCTTTGGCAGATTGCTTATGCAGAACTGCAGTTTTTAGATGTTCTGTGGCCGGACTTTACGAAAGATATTTTCTTCCAGTGTATTGTAAATTATCAAAACAAGGAAAGAAGATTCGGGATGACCGGAGAACAAATAAAGATCCAGTAAAATTTAAGAAAAGAAAGACTACGATAAAATGAAGTTTAGACTATTACCCATCATTATGTTTGTTGCTTCTGCACATTTTTATGGACAGGTAACTCCACAGGATAGCACAAAAGTGAGCAATTCTGTACACGCAGAAAATCAAGCAGGAACGTATACACTGAAAGACATCGTTGTAGATGGGGTGAAAAAATATACGCCGGCTCAGATCTTGAGGTTTACAGGATTATCAAAAGGTGAAACTGTAGACATTCCGGGACAAAAAATCAGTAACGCTGTAAAAAAACTTTGGGACACACAATCTTTTTCTGAGGTTGAAGTATATGTTCAGAGCATTGAAGGCGAAACGATTGTCTTAAGATTTTACCTGCAGGATCTGAAAGATCTTGGGGAAGTAAAATTCACAGGAAGAGGGATCGGGAAATCTAAAAGCGAAAAACTAGCAAAAGATAACAACCTTAAGCCGGGAACTAAAATTACTCAAAACTTAGTTTCAAGTCTTAAAACCAATATTCCTAAAGACTACATCAAAAAAGGATTTGCAGATGCTAAAATTACCATTCAGGATAAAGTAAATGCAGGAGATCCTAATTTGGTAGACTGGACGATTAACGTTGATAAAGGAAAAAGAATAAAAATCGATCACATCGAATTCGAAGGAAATGAGAATGTGACAGATAGAAAACTTAGAAATAAAGCCTTTAAAGAAACGAAGCAGAAAAGATTCGGTATCGGAGGAATTCTGAAATCTTCAAAATTCATTGAAGATAAATATCAGGAGGACAAGCAGAACCTTATCAGCTATTACAACTCTTTAGGGTACAGAGATGCTGCGATTGTTTCAGATTCTGTTTGGAGAAACAAGAGAAACAACTATGAAATCGATGTAAAACTGAAAGAAGGTAAGCAATATTACATAGGTGATATTACATTTACCGGAAATACGGTTTATTCTACAGATTATTTACAAAGACTTTTAGGATATAAAAAAGGAGATATCTACGATGCAGTAGGTTTCAACAAGAAAGTAGGTGAAGACGGTGGTAAGGAAGATGATTCCGACATCAAGTCTGTTTACATGAACAACGGTTATCTTTTCTCAAATGTAACACCAGTTGAAAAATCTGTAAACGGTGACAAGATCAATCTTGAGATCCGAATCAATGAAGGAGAAAAAGCAACTTGGAACAGAGTAACTTGGGAAGGAAATACAACCACCCATGACCACGTTATCCTTAGAGCTTTAAGAACAAAGCCGGGAAGCCTTTTTGCTAAAAGTGATATTAAAAGAACATATTTTGATTTAGCGGGGATGTCATTCTTCGACCCACAACAAATTGGTCAGGACATTCAGCCGAATCAACAGGATAATACAGTTGATATCAACTGGAAATTGGTAGAGAAAGGTTCTTCTCAGGTTCAGTTACAGGCGGGTTACGGTGGTAACAGCTTCATCGGAACATTAGGATTAACATTCAACAACTTCTCATTAAGGAATTTCCTTAAGTTTAAAGACTTTAAGCCGGTACCTCAAGGTGATGGACAAACATTATCCATCCAGGCACAGGCAGGACAATATTTCCAAAACTACGGGGTATCTTTCACAGAGCCTTGGCTATTTGGAACAAGACCTACAGCTCTTTCTGTAAGTTTGAACAACTCCAGGGTAAAATATTCTGATGCATACGGTGCGTCTCAGAAATTAAATATTTTCTCTGCTTCAGTAGGTTTAAACAGATTATTGAAATGGCCGGATGATTATTTCTCATTGTATACAGGTCTTCAATATCAGAAATATGATTTCAGTAATTATCCATTCCAGTTTGGAGAAACTACGGAATATTACGGTTCTGCCAATAACTTAAGTATCAACTTAGGATTAAGCAGAAACTCTGCAGGGATCGACCCGATTTTCCCTACTACAGGATCAAACTTGGATTTCTCTGTGAAATTCACCCTTCCATATTCTGCGTTTAGCAACAAAGATTACTCTACGATGAGTCCTATGGACAAGTATAAGTGGATGGAATTCTATAAAGTGAAGTTCAAGGCTGATGTTTACAACGAAATTGTTGGAAAATTAGTTTTAAGATCTTCTGCCGAAATGGGATTCATGGATGGCTACAACAAGCAGCTGGGAGCTCCGCCGTTTGAAAGATTCTATGTAGGAGGTACAGGATTATTCGGTGGTAGATATGACGGTAGAGAATTGATTCCGTTGAGAGGTTACGAAAATGCTTCTACATATGGAGGAACTTCTGAAGATATCACTCCAACAGGGGGAGGTACTATTTATAACAGATTCACGTTAGAATTAAGATACCCGATTTCATTAAACCAGACGGCAAAAATTTATGCACTGACGTTTGCTGAAGGAGGAAACGTGTGGAATTCTTGGGGAAGCTACAACCCATTCCAGTTAAAAAGATCAGTGGGTGTTGGTGTAAGGGTTTATATGGGAGCATTTGGTCTTATTGGATTTGATTTTGCTTACGGATTCGATAAAACGATAGGATCTAGTGAACCATCAGGTTGGAAGACACACTTCTTAATGAACCAGTCATTATAATTCACAATATGAAAAATTTTAAAATTGTTTTCTCATTTGTATTATTCTTGCTTTTCGGTCTTAGCAACGCACAGAAAATTGGTGTTGTAGATACAGATTATATATTGAACAAACTTCCTCAGTATAAAGAAGCAGAAGCAAGATTGAATTCACAGATTGACACTTGGCAATCGGAACTTCAGAATTTACAATCTGAATATGAGCGTAAAAGATCTGCCTTCGAAAGTGAAAAAGTACTTTTGATCGGAGATCAGCTGAAACTCAGAGAAAAGGAAGTAATGGATTTGGAAAAAAATATCAAAACCACTACAAGTTTACGTTTCGGAGCAACGGGAGAAATCGCCAAGCTAAGAACGAATCTGGTGCAGCCTTTCCAGGATGAAATCTGGGGCGCGATCAAAACGATGTCTGAGAAAAACGGATTAGGCATAGTTCTTGATAAAACGAGTAACAATGTACTTTTCCTTCAAAAAAGATATGATTATTCTGATAAAGTATTAGATATTTTATTGAAAGGAACAGATAAAAAAGAAAAAACTAATACCAAAAAATAAAAGTTTATAATTAACTTTTATTAAATTTAAAGATCTAAAAACAAATTAAATTATTTATTTACCAATTATGAAAAAATTAAGTGTATTATTTGCAGCGGTAATGATGGTTGTATCGGTAGGTATGGCAAAAGCTCAAAAAATTGCTACTTTAGATGTTATAGGTGTTCTTAACGCAATGCCTGAGAAGAAAAAGGCAGATGCTGACCTTAAAGCTTTCTTGGATACTAAGCAAGCTGAAATTAAAAAGAAAGCTGATGCCGGACAAGCTAAATTAAAGCAATACTCTGAAGAAGCGCCTAAGAAAACTGCTGACGAAAACAAAGCAAGAGAAGCTGAATTAGCAAAAATGCAGGAAGAAATCCAGCAAATGAACGACAAAGCTCAAAAAGATTTTGTTGCTAAACAAGATACTGCTTACGAACCAATCGAGAAAAAACTGAACGATGCTGTAACTAAAGTGGCAAAAGCAAACGGTTACGATTATATCATGGATGCAAACTCTTCTGCTTTCGTATACAAAGGAGGTCCGGATGCTACTGCAGCTGTGAAGAAAGAACTAGGTGTTCAATAATTTTTTAGAAATTAACAAACATTTATAAAACTTACCATCTCTCATCGAGGTGGTTTTTTTATTTTTGCAACATGGAAAGAGAAGTATCAACCACGGTAAAGGTCAGGTTTAGTGATTGCGATCCGATTGGTCATTTAAACAATGTGAAATATCTGGACTATATGTTCAATGCCAGAGAAGATCATGTAGAAACATTTTACGGTTTCACCTATGAAGAATACACCAAACAGACCGGCTGTACCTGGATTGCGATCCAAAACGAAATAGCCTATTTAAAAGAAGTACGATATAATACCTCGGTTGTGATTAGCAGCAAAACCATCGATGTTCAGGACAGAACGGCGAAGGTTGAAATCCTGATGAAAAGTTCAGACGAAAAAACAATTCATGCTGTTTTATGGGTTACGGTGATTTATTTTAATGTTAAAACAAGAAAATCAGATGTACATCCCGAAGATATCAAAGAAACATTTAATAAATTCTATGTAGATTTGGAGCAGAAAGATTTCCAAGCAAGAGTTAAATTTTTAAGATCACAAAACGCAAAAAATTCATGAAAAAAATATTAGTAGTAGGAGGAAACGGTCAATTAGGAAACTGTATCAGAAAAATCGCTCCGGATTTTGAGCTTGATTACGAATTTATTTTTACAGATTCCCAGACCCTGGATATTACAAATGAAGATCAGGTTAATGCCTTCTTCTACGAAAACAAACCCGACTTTTGTATCAATGCATCGGCTTACACTGCGGTTGATCTGGCAGAAAAAGAAAAAGAAAAAGCATTTGCTGTAAATGCAGATGGTGTTGCACATCTTGCGCAGGCTTGTAAAGATTACAAAACGATTTTCATTCATGTTTCTACAGATTATGTTTTCGATGGCGAAACCAATTTATGCTACTCCGAAGATGATTTTACCAATCCGATCGGGGTGTACGGAGAATCAAAATTAAAGGGTGAGGAATTGGCATTGGAGATCAATCGCAAAACTGTTATTTTAAGAACATCTTGGTTATATTCGGAATTCAATAAAAACTTTGTGAAAACCATGCTCAATCTTTTTTCGCAGAAAGAAGAATTGGGAATCGTTGCCGATCAGTTTGGTCAGCCTACAAATGCAAACGATCTGGCAGAAGCAATCATGGAAATCATCGAAGCGCCACAGAAAACGTACGGAATTTTCCATTTTTCAAATTATCCGGAAACCACCTGGTTCGACTTTGCAAAAAAAATCGCAGAGTTTTCGAAATCTAATATTAAATTAAATCAATTAACAACCGAGCAATATCCGACTCCGGCAAAAAGACCGAAGAGAAGCACCATGTGTCTCGACAAAATTGAAGAAATTTATAAAATAGAACCCAAACATTGGGAAAACAGTCTGGAAGAATGTATAAATATCTTGCACAATAATATATAAAGGATGAAAAAAATAATATTCATTGTTTTTGTTTTTTTAATTCAATTTTTTAACGCACAAAACGTGTACTTAACGAAAGTTGAAAAAACAAATGAAAACACAGACAAATTCTTATATAGAATAAACGAGGAAGTAAAAGATGCAGAATATCTTGGTGAAGTAGAAGTGCAGGGATTTTCAAAAGATGATGCTGAAATTTTTTCGTTACTATATAAGAAAGCAAAAGAAATCGGAGCCAATACATTTTCATTAAAACCTTTCGAAAACATCGATGGTTCTGCTCAGAATTTCAATCCGGCCAATTACAAGCTAAGTTTATATTATTTACCGAAAGAGAAATTATTAAACCAAACTGGCTATTTATATGTATTTGCATCTTCAGAAAAAGACCAGAAAATAAATCTGAATAAACAAGATTATGTCATTTCGCCAAGATCTTACTTAGTGGTTAAAACAATTCCGGGCGTAGTGTATACGATCTCAACAAAAAAACTGTTAGGCTCAACAATAAAAATACAGCCCAAAGAAAATAGTTCCAATCAGTATTTTCAAATCTCATCCACCAAAGTCAAGTCCGACGAAACCGGCGTAGGCGGATTGAATTTGAAAAGCGGGGATATTATCGGATTAGAAAAATCCTACGCAGAATTTTTAAGCACAATATATAATAAAGACAAGCAGAGTAACTAACTCTGCTTTTTATTTCCCCAGAACTCAAATGACAAGCGAAGCTCAAAAGCAATACCTACAAACAAACGCCCATCCTCTCCAACCCATAAACCCTCCCACTCAATAAGGAGCTTGATCCCGCTATCCACTATATCTTTTTGGTTACGGCCTCCGCTTCGCTCCGGCCGCAACCAAAAAGGATGTCGTTCCTATCGGGGCTAGGGTAGCAGCCGGTAATTCAATATTTTTCAATATTAGAAAAAATATTCCCCAAAGTTCGTCATCCTGAAAGGCTCTCAGCATTATATTTCAGATCAATTTTAGATCACTACGAGAAGCGTAGCGATGAAACAATCTCTTTTAAATTATCTAAATCTGCTCAATCTGCTAGATCAGCGAGACATTATCATTACCATTTAATTACCGTTTGTTATTAATTACCAAACATTAGTTTAAAAAAAATAAAATTATTCATTCAGAGACTCAGTAAGTTAAGATTAAATATGAACAAAGGGTAAAATTTATGTTAAATATATTTGGAAGTAAAGGAGGATAAGGTGTACTTTTGCCCCACTGAAAACGAGATGTTAGTAGGTAGCGCAGAAGAGCCTTTAGATGGGCATAGAGATTAGCTCCGGGAGAAATAAACTAGAGAAAAA